>CAHJXF010000191.1 GCA_903644065.1 Betaproteobacteria bacterium | reverse complement strand
GACCTCGCGACTGCCCGGGCCGCCGGACTCGACGACGTGATGCTCGACCGCCTCGCGCTCACGCCGAAATCCATCGAAGCGATGGCCGAGGGTCTGGAGCAGGTGGTGGCCCTGCCCGACCCGATCGGCGCGATCACCGAACTGCGCGACCGGCCGTCGGGCATCCGCGTCGGCCGCATGCGCGTGCCGCTCGGCGTGATCGGCATCGTCTACGAGGCGCGTCCCAACGTGACCGTCGATGCCGCCGGGCTGACGATCAAGTCGGGCAACGCGGCCATCCTGCGCGGCGGGTCCGAGGCGATCCGCTGCAACACCGCGCTGGCCGGGCTGATCCGCGAAGGCCTCGCGGCGGCGGGCCTGCCGGCCGATGCGGTGCAGGTGATCGACAGCACCGACCGCGCGGCGGTGGGCGCCATGATCACGATGCCCGACTACATCGACGTGATCGTGCCGCGCGGCGGCAAGGGCCTGATCGAGCGGCTGATGCGCGAGTCGCGGGTGCCGATGATCAAGCACCTGGACGGCCTGTGCCACGTGTACGTCGACGACGCCGCCGATCTCGAGCAGGCCGTGCGCATCGCCGACAACGCGAAGACGCAGCGCTACGGCACCTGCAACACGATGGAGACGCTGCTGGTCGCGGCCGCCGTCGCGCCGGCGTTCCTGCCGCGCATCGGCCGCGTGTATGCCGACAAGGGCGTCGAGATGCGCGCCTGTCCCGCGAGCCGTGCGCTGCTCGCCGCCGCCGGCATCGCGTCGCAGGCGGCGGTGGCCGGCGACTTCGACACCGAGTGGCTGGCGCCGATCGCGTCGCTGCGCATCGTCGACGGCCTCGACGCCGCGATCGACCACGTCAACGCCCACGGCTCGAAGCACACCGACACCATCGTCACCGCGAACGAGGCCCACGCGATGCGCTTCCTGCGCGAAGTCGATTCCGCGTCGGTGATGGTCAACGCGTCGACCCGCTTCGCCGACGGCTTCGAGTTCGGTCTCGGCGCGGAGATCGGCATCTCGAACGACAAGCTGCACGCCCGCGGTCCGGTCGGCCTCGAGGGACTGACGAGCCTGAAGTACGTCGTCTTCGGCCACGGCGAGATCCGCACCTGAGTCGCCCGACGCGCCGCACCGCGCCGGTCGGGACAGAGCGGACGACGGGCGTCGGCGAATCGCTACAATCCGCGCTCGCCCGCCTGAGCGCCTCCGCCGCGGTACCGCCATGACCCCCGTGATCGACTACGAAGCGTTGTTCCAGGCATCGCCGAACGCCTACGTGGTGGTGGACGCGGGCTACCTGCTGGTCGATGCGAACGACGCGTTCCTGCAGCTCACCGGCCGCACCCGCGACGACGTGGTGGGGCACAACCTGTTCGATTCGTTTCCGGCCGAACCCGACGGCTCGCTGCGCAACGACGCGTCGATCCTCAGGAAGTCGATCGACCGGGTGTTCATGAGCGGCCGATCGGACGTGGTGCCGTTCTTCCGCTACGCGATCCCGGTCACGACGGACCGGCAGGCCGGCTTTCGCGACGGCATCTGGTGCGCATCCCATCATCCGCTGGCCGACGGACGCGGCGGCGTGGCGCTCGCCCTGCAGCACCCGCAGAACCTGTCCGACCTGCGCCAGCGCCTGCGCGATGCGATCGCGGCCACCCGCTCGACGACCGAAGAGACCGCCGCCGCGCAGGACGACCACGAACTCGACGGACTGGGGCACGACGACCTGCTGCGCCGAGCGGGTTCGGTGCAGTCGGAGAACCGCTCGCTCGTCAGCGACCGGCTGCGACTGCTGCGGCTGTTCGACCAGTCGCTGTCGTTCACCGTCTTCATGCGCGAGCCCGACCACATCGTCGAGCTCGCCAATCCGGCCTACCTGAAGATGGTCGGCGAGGAGGACCTGCGCGATCGACGCTACCTCGATGCGCATCGCGGCCAGCCGCCGGTGCCGGTGAAGCTGCTCGACGCCGTATACGAGAGCGGCGTGCCGGTCATCGAGCACGGCCTTCCGCTGCGCGTGCCCGACGGGCGCGACGGGACCCAGACCCTCTACGTCGATGTCGTCATCCAGCAGATCGTCGATGCCGCCGGCAACGTCATCGGCGTCTTCATGCAGGGCAACGACGTGACGATGGCGCGCGCCACGCGGGACGAGTTGCACGCCTATCGCACGCGGCTCGAAGAGATGGTGGTCGCGCGCACGCGCGCGCTGGAACGCAGCGAGAGCGAGCGGCGCAACGCCGAGGCGGCGCTGCACCGCGCGCAACGCCTGGAAGCCGTCGGCAAGCTCACGGGCGGCGTGGCGCACGACTTCAACAACGTGCTGCAGATCATCCGCGGCAACCTGCAGCTGATGCAGCGCACGATGCCGCCCGGCAGCAAGTTCGGCGCGCGGATCGATGCCGCGCTGGACGGCGTGGATCGCGGCGGCAAGTTGTCGTCGCAACTGCTCGCGTTCGGGCGCCGACAGCCGCTCGAACCCGTCGTCGCCGACCTGGGCCAGGTGCTGGACCGCATGAAGGACCTGCTGCACCGGGCGCTGGGCGAATCGATCGACATCCGCACCCACGTGGCCGATTCGTTGTGGCACACGCTGGTCGACGTGACGCGGCTCGAGAACGTGATCCTCAACGTCGCCATCAACGCGCGCGACGCGATGGACCATCGCGGCAAGCTGACGATGGAGCTGCAGAACACGGTCGTCGACGCGGCGGAGGGGGAACGCGACGATGGACTCGCCCCCGGCGACTTCGTCACGCTCGCGATGTCGGACACCGGCAGCGGCATGAGTGCCGAGGTCCAGCGCCGTGCCTTCGAGCCGTTCTTCACCACCAAGCCCGAAGGCGAGGGCACGGGCCTCGGGCTGTCGATGGTCTACGGTTTCATGAAGCAGAGCGGCGGCCACGTGACGCTGTACAGCGAAGCCGGGCAGGGCACCACGCTGCGTCTCTACCTGCCGCGTTCCGACGACGCGCTCAGCCAGGTGCCGGCGACGCTCGCCACCGCGCCCGCGCGCGGCCATGGCGAAACCATCCTCGTGGTCGAGGACGACGAAGCCGTGCGCGTCACCGTCGTCGACACGCTGATCGAGCTCGGCTACCGCGTGTTGCGTGCCGCCGACGGCCAGAGCGCGCTGACCATCGTGCGCAGCGGCGTGCCGATCGATCTGCTGTTCACCGACGTGATCATGCCGGGCCCGGTCGCCAGCACCGACCTGGTCCAGCGCGCGCAGGAGCTGATCCCCGACCTGCGGGTGCTGTTCACGTCCGGCTTCACGCGCGACGCGATCGTGCATCGCGACCGCCTGCAGGCGGGCGTCAACCTGATCAGCAAGCCCTACGCGCGCGAGGAGCTGGCACGGAAGCTGCGGCAACTGCTGGTCGACGATCTGCCGATCGCGCCAGGCGACGCATCGCCGCCCGATTCTTCTAGCGAGGTCCCCGTGCCAGCCCCGTCCCCGACGATCGAATCCCCCGTGCCCGACATGCCGGCGCCGCGGCCCCGCGTGCTGCTGGTCGAAGACAGCGAGGAAGTGCGCGAGACCACCATCGAGTTCATCAACGAGGTGGGCTACGACGTCGTCGCGGTCGAGACCGCCGAGGCGGCGCTCGAGGCCCTCGCGGTGGATCGCTACGACATCCTGTTCACCGACGTCAGCCTGCCGGGCATCAGCGGCATCGAGCTGTTGAAGCGGGCCCGGCTCGCGGACCCCGGCCAGCCGGTCGTCGTCGCGTCGGGCTACGGAGCGGACCTCGGCCGGCAGAGCTTCGGCGCGGGCGTCAGCGTGCTCGGCAAGCCCTACGACCTCGCCACGCTCGAGCGCACGCTCGAGACGGTGCTGGCTTCGCGCTCCGCCTCGTCCGCCTGAACGCCGCGGACGGCCGATCGACTGGTCGGTCGTGCGTTCCTTCCCGAGAGTCGTCCATGCTGTGGGTCAAGTCGTTCCACCTGATCTTCGTGATCTCCTGGTTCTCGGGCCTGTTCTACCTGCCGCGGCTGTTCGTCAACCTGGCTCTGGAGACCGAGCCCACGGCCCGCACCCGCCTGCTGACGATGGCGCGGAAGCTTTACCGCTTCACGACCCTCCTCGCGGTCCCGGCCTTGCTGCTGGGACTGTGGCTGTTCCTCGGCTACGGCATCGGTCTGCGCGGCGAAGGCAACGGGTGGATGCACGCCAAGCTGTTCCTCGTGCTGTGCGTGATCGGCTATCACCATGCCTGCGGCATCCTGCTGCGGAAGTTCGAGCGCGGGGCGAACACGCGCTCCGACCGGTTCTTCCGCGTCTTCAACGAATCGGCCGTGCTGCTGCTCGCGACGATCGTCGTGCTGGTCATCGTGAAGCCGTTCTGATGACGCGGCCCGGGCGATGAGCACCGTGTCGACCCCGGCGTCGACGGCTTCGGCTCCGGCATCGCCCGTCGCCCCGCTGTCCGCCTCGCTGTGTTTCGCGCCGTGCCCGCGCGGCCTCGAGGAGGCGCTGGTCGACGAGTTGCGCGAGATCGGCGTGGCGCCGGCGCACGCCACGGCCGGCGGCGTCCACTTCGGCGCGACCTGGCCCGACGTGTGGCGCATCAACCTGCATTCGCGTCTCGCCAGTCGCGTGCTGGTGCGCATGGCGCAGGGCCGCTACCGCAGCGAGGACGACATCCATCGGCTGGCGCACGCGCAGGACTGGCCGCGCTGGTTCGACGCGGGCCGGACGCTGCGCGTCGACACGACCGGCGGCAGCGGCAAGCACAAGAGCCCGCTCCGCAGCCTCGAGTTCGTCACCCTGCGGGTCAAGGACGGCATCTGCGACCGCTTCCGCGACGCGGTCGGCGAGCGGCCGAGCGTGGACACGAAGCAGCCCGACGTGCGGGTCTTCGCCTATCTCGACGCGAACACCTGCACGCTGTACCTGGACACGTCGGGCGAGCCGCTGTTCAAGCGCGGTTGGCGCGTCGAGGCCGGCGAGGCGCCACTGCGCGAGAACCTCGCGGCCGGCATCCTGCGGCTGGCCGGCTGGCGACCGGGGACGGCGTTGCTCGACCCGATGTGCGGCAGCGGCAGCTTCCTGGTCGAAGCCGCGCAGACCGCGCTCGGCATCGCGCCGGGCGAGACGCGCTGGTTCGGCTTCGAGCGGCTGAAGAACTTCGATGCCGCGGCCTGGGAACGGATGCGCGACGAGGCGGCCTCGAAGCCGACCGACGCCGATCGGGCCGCCGTCGCGCTGATCCACGGCAGCGACGTCTCCGGCGATGCGGTGGCCATCGCGCGCGGCAACCTGCAACGCGCGGGGATCGAGCCCGACACGGCGCTGGCGATGGTGCCGAAGCAGGTCGATGCACGCCAGGTCAGGCCGCACGCGGAGCGCGGCATCCTGATCGCCAACCCGCCGTACGGCGAACGCCTGTCGATCCGCGGCGAACGCGCCGAGCGGTCCGTCGCGCGCGGCCCGCAACCGGACGACGAAGCGCTCGCGGCGTTCTTCGGCGAATTCGGCGACTCGCTGAAACAGCGCTTCGCCGGCTGGACCTGCCACATCCTCACGTCGGACATGGCGTTGCAGAAGTCGCTGCGGCTGTCCCCCGACCGTCGCGTGGTGCTGTTCAACGGCGCCATCGAGTGCCGGCTGTATCGCTTCGAGGTCGTCGCGGGCCAGCATCGCTAGCGATGCGGCGAAGACCGATGCCGCCGGCGTTCCGATCGATCCACGATGAGCGACTGCGATCGCGGCTCTCGCGCCACCGGCGCGCCACGCTGCACGCGGCCGCATCGCCATGACCCCCACCGACTGCGAGGACCGATGAACGACCCGGCGAGCCACCTGAAGATCGCATCGAGCGGCCTGTCCGCCGAGATCGCGCTGCGGGGCGCCGAGTTGCAGAACCTGTGCGACGCGGACGGCCGGCGCCTGCAGTGGGACGGCGACCCCGCGGTATGGAACGGCCGCGCGCCGATCCTCTTCCCGATCGTCGGCATGCTCGCCGGCGGACGCTATCGGCTCGACGGCCGCGAGTACGCGATGCCGAAGCACGGGCTCGCCCGCCAGTCCACGTTCGAGGTCGTCTCGCACGACGACCACGCGGCGGTGCTCCGCCTGTCGGCCAGCGACGAGACGCGGGCGATGTATCCGTTCGACTTCCGGCTCGATCTCGCCTACACGCTGGCGGAGGCCGAACTGCGCATCGTCGCGACCATCGCCAACCTCGGGGCCGACCCGATGCCGGCCAGCCTCGGCTTCCATCCCGCGTTCTGCTGGCCGCTGCCGTACGGCCAGCCGCGCGAAGGGCACACGATCCGTTTCGAACACGACGAGCCGGCGCCGATGCGGCAGCTCGACGGTGACACGCTGCTCGGCCCGACGCCGATCCCGACGCCGATCGAGGGCGACACGCTGGTGCTGCGCGATGCGCTCTTCGAGCACGATGCGCTGATCTTCGACCGGCTGACGAGCCGTCGGTTGACCTACGGGGCGGCGCGCGGTCCGCGGCTCGCGATCGGCTTCGACGACCTGCCGCTGCTCGGCGTGTGGACCAAGCCGGGCGCCGGATACGTCTGCATCGAGCCGTGGCAGGGCGTGGCCGACCCGGCCGGCTTCGCGGGGACGCTGCGCGACAAGCCCGGCATGCTGATCGTCGCGCCCGGCGCGCGCCACGACCTGGCCATGACGGTGACGCTGCTGCGCGACTGACGGGGTCGACCCGGCCGGTCAGGCCGGCCGGTGCGAGCGGCGGGCGCGACGCCAGAACGACGCTCGCCAGGATCGAGGACGGCCATCACCGACGAGAGGCAAGCCCTGGCAGCGCG
>CAHJXF010000190.1 GCA_903644065.1 Betaproteobacteria bacterium | reverse complement strand
GGTTCGTGCGTCATCGATCGACGAGCCACTTGGGCCCCGGCCTTCGCCGGGGCGACGAAGCGGGGTGAGTCGCTCGATGATCAATGAGGTCGCTCGCCCGATGCTCGATGGGCAGGTCGCTCGATGCTCGGTCGTTACGCGTCGACCGACTCAGCCTCGTCGTCCCGGCGCAGGCCGGGACCCAAGTTCGTGCCCTAAGCATGGACGAGCCACTTGGGCCCCGGCTTTCGCCTGGGCGACGAAGCTGGGTGAGTCGCTCGATGATCAATGAAGTCGCTCGCCCGATGCTGGATGGGGCAGGTCGCCGGATGCTCGGTCGTTACGCGTCGACCAACTCGGCATCGTCGTCCCGGCGCAGGCCGGGATCCAAGTTCGTGCTTCATCGATCAACGAACCACTTGGGCCCCGGCCTTCGCCGGGGCGACGAAGCGAAGTGAGTCGTTCGATGCGCGACCACCCCGCCGTTCGAAGCGTTGATCAGGAGGGGCCAGGTGCCGCAGACACCACCCCGCTACAGTTGGCTGAAGATCGTCATCATCGCCGAGTCGTCCCTTCGATAGTTCGGCCCGGGCCGTTCGAAGACCTCGTCGAGCACCACGAGATCGACGATCTTCGCCACGTCGAACAGCGGCTCGGGCTGCGACCCGCCGGCGACCTGGTGTCCGCGCAGCAGCTCGGTGCCCTTCGTGCCGATGCCGTAGCACTGCGGCTCGACGAGCCGCGGCCGCCGGTGGTAGTCGAAGCGCAGGCGTCGCTTCGTGCGGATCGCGTCGACGATCGCCGCGTTCACGCCTGGTCCGGCACGACCGCCGTCGCCTCGATCTCGACGCGGGCGCGGTCCTCGATCAGCGCGACCACCTGCACCGCGGTCATCGCCGGAAAATGGCGGCCGATCAGCTCGCGGTAGGCGGCGCCGATCGCCGGGTAGGCCGCCACGTACTCGCGCTTGTCGACGACGTACCAGGTCAGGCGGACGAGGTGCTCCGCTCGGCCGCCGGCTTCCGCCAGCACCGCGACGATGTTGGCGAGCGCCTGGCGGGCCTGGGCGGCGAAATCGTCGCTGTCGAACTCGCAGCGGGCGTTCCAGCCGATCTGCCCGGCGATCGAGACCACCGTGCCCGCGGCCGCGATGCCGTTGGAGTAGCCGCGCGGGGCGGTCCAGCCGTCGGGCTGCAGGATCTTCATGTCACGTCCTCGGGGTGTCGCGGGGTCATCGCGGCGGGTCGCGAGGTCTGCGGTGTCGACCCGATCCACCGTCATCGGCGTGCACCGCGGGCACCACGTGCAGTGTCGGGCGCGCCTCCCAGCTCGCTCAGAGATCGGTACGCACCTTCCACAGCTCGGGAAACAGCACGACGTCGAGCATCTTCCGCAGGTAGCTGACGCCGCCCGTGCCGCCGGTGCCCGGCTTGAAGCCGATGATGCGTTCCACCGTCGTCACGTGGCGAAAGCGCCATTGCCGGAACGCGTCCTCGAGGTCGATCAGCTCCTCGGCCAGCTCGTAGAGCCGCCAGTGCTGCTGCGGATCGCGATAGATCGTCAGCCACGCCGCCTCGACGGCCTCGTCGAACGGGCGGGGCACGGTCGGATCGGCCGTCTTCGGGTCGACCGCGAAGCCCGACCGCGCGAGCAGGCCGATCGCCTCGTCGTAGATGCTGGGCGCGTGCAGCACGCTCGTCAGGTGCTCGCGCATGGGCCCGTCGTGCACCTCGACACGCGCGGCGTTCTTGTTGCCGAGCACGAACTCGATCTCGCGATACTGCGGCGACTGGAAGCCCGACGAGCTGCCGAGATAGGGCCGTACCACGCTGTATTCGGTGGGCGTCATCGTCGACAGCACGGTCCACGCGGACACCAGCTGCTCCAGGATGCGCGACACGCGGGCCAGCATCTTGAACGCCGCCGGCAGCGCGTCGTCGTGCAGCTGGGCGATCGCCGCGCGCAGCTCGTGCAGCATCAGCTTCATCCACAGCTCGCTGGTCTGGTGCTGGATGATGAACAGCATCTCGTTGTGGTCCGGCGAGCGCGGGTGCTGCGACGCCAGCAGCGTGTCGAGCCCGAGGTAGTCGCTGTAGGTCAGCTTGCGCGGCGGCTCGGTCGCCTGCCGTCCGGACATGAGCTCTGACGCCACTTCAGACGTCATGTCGGATACCGCGTCGGACATCGCACCGGACGCCATCAGGTCACCGCCGCCCGGACGTCGAAGCGCGCCTCGCGGTAACGGCCCCGTTCGATCACGTCGACGAGGGTCTCGACGGCGTCGTGCAGGTCGACGAAGCGCAGGTAGGCCGGCGTGAAGCCGAAGCGCAGGATGTCCTCGTCGGCCGTGACGCCCTTGCGGAAGTCGCCGATCACGCCGTGTTCGATCAGCGCCTGCATCACCGCGTAGGCGCGACCCGCGATGGCGCCGCGTGCGTGGAACGAGACCTGGCTGCCGCGGCGGGCGGGGTCGCGCGGCGTGGCGAGCGCGAGGTGCTCGCCGCAGCGCGCTTCGACGAGGTCGATGAACAGCGACGTCAGCGCGACCGACTTGGCGCGCAGCGCCGGCATGGGGTTCGCGGCGTCCGATCCGCTCCCGGACGCGAGCGACGCGACGCCGCACTCTAGCGCGGCCATCGACAGGATCGGCGGCGTGCCGCACAGGAAGCGATCGATGCCGGCCGCCGGCGCGTAGCCGGACACGAACGCGAACGGCGACGCGTGCCCCATCCATCCCGACAACGGCTGCTGGAAGCGCTCGACGTGCCGCGGATGGGCCCACAGGAAGGCCGGGGCGCCCGGGCCGCCGTTCAGGTACTTGTAGCCGCAGCCGATCGCGAAGTCGGCATCGGCGCCGTGCAGGTCGACCGGCACGGCGCCCGCCGAATGCGCGAGGTCCCAGATCACCAGCGCACCGGCCGCGTGGGCCGCGCGGGTGAGCCGCTGCAGATCGTGCATCGCGCCGCTGCGATAGTTGACGTGGGTCAGCATCAGCACCGCGGTCGACGGTCCGAGCCGGGAGAGGATCGCCGCTTCGCGTTCGTCGCTCGGCGTGGCCGGGACGAGTTGCAGCGAAGCCCCCGCGCCGCTCTGCGCGACGACCCCCTCGGCGATGTACAGGTCGGTCGGAAAGTTGTCGGCCTCGCTCAGCACGACGGTGCGGGCGGCGCCGCGGACCGCCGTGTCGTCGCGCGCCGCGTCGTCCTCGCTGCCGTCGTCCTCGCTGCCGTCGTCCTCGCTCTCGCGGTCGTCATCCGCGGCGTCGTCGTCCACCGTCCCCCGCGCGATCCGCATCGCGACCGTGAGCACCTTGAACAGGTTCACCGACGTCGAGTCGGCGACCACCACCTCGTCGTCCTTCGCGCCGATCAGCGGGGCGATGGCGTCGCCCACGCGGCGCGGCGCGGCGATCCATCCGGCGCTGTTCCAGCTGCCGATCAGGTCGCGTCCCCACTCGCGGGCCACCACGTCGGCGACCCGTGCCGCCGTGGCCCGCGGCAGGGCGCCGAGCGAATTGCCGTCGAGATACACGATCCCGGCGGGCAGGTCGAAGCGCTCGCGCAGCGCCGCGAGCGGATCGGCCGCGTCGAGCGCCGCGCAGTGCTCGCGCGACATCGGGCGGGGAGCCGTCGCCTCGAGCGCGGTCGAACGTTCGTCGACGGCGGTGGATGCGGCTCGGCGCAAGATTTGCGAGGACATGGATTTATTTTAGACTTAAAGCATCTGCGTGCCAACGCGTCGGGCCGACCCCGTCTTCAACAGCGCTCGAGAGCGCATCAGCCATGAACATCCACATCGTGGGCGCCGGTCCGGCCGGCCTCTATTTCGCCATCCTCGCGAAGAAGAGTTTTCCCGACGCGCGCATCGAAGTGACCGAGCGCAACCGCGCCGACGACACGTTCGGCTTCGGCATCGTGCTGTCCGACGAGACGCTCGGCAACCTGCAGCGCGCCGACGAACCCACCTACCGCGAGATCGCCGCCCACTTCGCCTACTGGGACGACATCTACACGCGCTTTCGCGGCACCGTCAGCCGCTCGACCGGCCACGGCTTCTCGGGCATCCGTCGCCTGACGCTGCTGCAGATCCTGCAGCGCCGCGCCGAAGCGCTCGGCGTGACGCTGCGCTACGGCGTCGACGACGAAGGCGTCGCGATTCACGCCGACGCGGACCTGATCGTCGCGGCCGACGGCATCAACAGCCCGATCCGCGACGCGCTCAGGAGCACCTTCGCCCCCGAGGTCGACCTGCGCAGCAACCGCTTCACGTGGCTCGGCGCGCGCATGGACCTGCCGGGCTTCACCTACAGCTTTCGCGAGGACACCATCAGCGCGGACGACGGCCCCTACCGGCCGGGCATCTGGAACATGCACGCGTACCAGTTCACGCCGCTGCGACAGGCGGACGACGCGAGCGCCCCGGCCGGCGAGTGCACGATCGTCATCGAGACCACCGACGAGGCGTGGCACGCGTCGGGCCTCGCGGCCACCGACGAGGCGGCCACCGCGCGCTTCGTCGAGCGCCTGTTCGCCGAGGAACTGCAGGGCCACGAGGTGCTGACCAACCGTTCGCACTGGCGCCAGTTCCCGACCATCACCTGCAAGACCTGGCACCACCCGTTCCGGCACGAAGACGGCCGCGTCTCGCAAGTCGTGCTGCTCGGCGACGCGGCGCACACCGCGCACTTCTCGATCGGCTCGGGCACCAAGCTCGCCCTCGAGGACGCGATCGCGTTGCACGCGGCCGTCGTCGCGACGTCGATCGACCAGCCCGACGACCTGCAGCGAGCGCTCGCCCGTTACGAGGCCGAACGGCGCGACGAGGTCGGCCGCATCCAGCACTCGGCCAACGTCAGCCTGGCGTGGTTCGAGAACGTGCGGCGCTTCTGGTCGATGGATCCGATCCAGTTCAACTATTCGATGCTGTCCCGTTCCAAGCAGATCACGCACGACAACCTGCGCCTGCGCGACCCGGCGCTGGTCGACGACGTGGAACGCTGGTGGAACGGCGGCGTCGCCGCGCGGCTCGGCGTGCAGGTGCCGCCCGGCTTCGCGGCACCGCCGCTGTTCGCGCCGTTCGCATTGCGCGGCATGACGCTCAAGAATCGCGTCGTCGTCTCGCCGATGGCGCAGTACTCGGCGGTCGACGGCCTGCCCAACGAATGGCACTTCGTGCACTACACCACCCGCGCGCTGGGCGGTGCGGGCCTGGTCTTCATGGAGATGAGTTGCCCGTCGCCCGACGCGCGCATCACGCCCGGCTGCACCGGTCTGTGGTCACGCGAACAGGCCGACGCGTGGCGGCGCATCGTCGACTTCAGCCATCGCCACAGCGACGCGAAGCTGTGCATGCAGCTCGGCCACGCGGGCCGCAAGGGTTCCACGCAGGTCGGCTGGGAAAAGATGGACAACCCGCTCGACGAAGTGCTGCACGGTCCCAACTGGGACTTGTATGCGCCGTCGCCCATCGCCTATCGCGAAGGCGTCAACCCGACGCCTCGCGTGATGACGGTCGCCGACATGGATCGCATCCGCGACCAGTTCGTCGCTTCGGCCCGCCTCGCCGACGAGGCCGGCTTCGACATGCTCGAGCTGCACATGGCGCACGGCTACCTGCTGGCCAGCTTCCTGTCGCCGATCACCAACCAGCGCGACGACGCGTACGGCGGCAACCTGGCCAATCGCCTGCGCTACCCGCTCGAGGTGTGGGACGCGGTGCGCGCCGCGTGGCCCGACGACAAGCCGATGAGCGTGCGCATCTCGGCCACCGACTGGATCACCGGCGGCACGTCGACGACCGACACGGTGGAGATCGCCCGCACGTTCAAGGCGCACGGCTGCGACCTGATCGACGTGTCGACCGGCCAGACGGCGCCGGCGTCGAAGCCGGTCTACGGCCGCATGTACCAGGCGAGCTTCGCCGAGCAGGTGCGCCTCGAGGCCGGCATCGCGACGATGGCGGTCGGGGCGGTGACGACGGCCGACCAGGTCAACACGCTGCTGGTCTCCGGACGGGCCGACCTGGTGGCGCTGGCGCGGCCGCATCTCGCCGACCCGTACTTCACGCTGCACGCGGCCACCGAGGCCGGCTACGAGGGCACGACCTGGCCGGCGCAATACGTGCCGGGCGCACAGCAGGCCTACACGCTCGCGAAGCGGGCTCGCGAGGATGCCGGGAAACGTCGGGCCGAGGTCGAACGTCCGCGCCACGTGGCCTGACGCGGCGACCCGGGGCCCGCGACTGCAAACAGGCGTGACAGCTTCGCCGTCGGCCGGACCGCCTCGCGGCCGGAGCGCCGGTTAAGCTCCGGACCGACGCCCATCGCGGATTGGCCGGCCGGTGCGACGCGCGCGGCCGGCGGCGCCGCCGACCGCGGGTCGCCATTCGATCAGTGTTGCGCCGTGGCCCCCGTGCGAAGCGACCCGAGACCCGGGCGATGCCGTGACGATCGATAATCGCGTCGTCGTCCGCGACGTCCCACGCACCGGCGAGCCCGCGCGGCTCGCCGTACCGAACCGTTCCGCCGAATCGCATCTTGAAGGTTCTTCCCTTTCCCGTTTTGAAACAGGGCGCCACCGCGGCCGCCCTCGAGGCCGAGGCGACAGCGGCATCGCCGGCGGCCGCGGCGACGCTCGAGCGCGACGGACCGAAGCATTACGACCGCATCACCGTTCGCGCGATCACGGTGGCGCTGGTGCTGTCGCTGCTGGCGCACCTGGCCATCCTCATCGCGCCCTTCAAGGACAAGATCGACCAGGAACTGAAGGCCCCGGCCGACGAGATCGGTCCGCTGTCGGTCACGGTCGCGCAGTCGAAGCCGCAACCACCCGCGCCGAAGCCCGAACCGACCCCGCCGACGACGGTGCAGAAGCCGACGCCGCAGCCGCAGCGACCCGTGCCGCGTAC
>CAHJXF010000189.1 GCA_903644065.1 Betaproteobacteria bacterium | reverse complement strand
TCGGGATCGCCATCGGCAGCGCCGGCGGCACCAGCGCCGGTGGCAGCGACATCGCCATCGAGAGCGCGCGGGTCGTGTTGATGCGCGGCGATCTCGCGGGGCTCGTGAAGGCGCGACGCCTGGCGCGCGCAGCGCTGGCCAACATCCGCCAGAACCTGTTCTTCGCGTTCGTCTACAACGCGCTCGGCGTGCCGGTCGCGGCCGGCGTGCTCTACCCGCTGTTCGGCGTGCTACTGAGTCCCACGATCGCGGCCGCCGCGATGAGTCTCAGTTCGGTGTCGGTGATCAGCAACGCGTTGCGCCTGCGGAACGCGAAGCTGTGATGCCGGCGCTCAGTGGCAGGAGCCGCCGCTGCCGCCGCAATCGACCGACGATCCTCCGTCGATCGACACGACGGAAAGCGACGTGACGAGCGCCGCATCGGCACCCGCCGTCGAGCCGGTCGCATCCCGGCGCGGCTTCGACTGCCGCAACAGTGCGAAGGCGATCAACGCCACGGCCAGGCCCAGCGACAGGACGACGATCAGCATGACGACTCCCCCGGTTCGATGCGCGCTCAGAACACGTGCAGGAAGACCCAGAACAGGCTGCCGGCCAGCAGGATGGCCGCTGGCAACGTGAGCACCCAGGCCAGCAGCAGATTGCGCACCGTGGCCCACTGCAGCCCCGCGCCGCTCGCCGCCATCGTACCCGCCACGCCCGACGACAGCACGTGGGTCGTCGACACCGGCAGGCCGTAGAGGTCGGCCGCGGCGATGGTCGCCGCAGCCACCAGTTCGGCCGAAGCGCCCTGGCCGTAGGTCAGATGGGTCTTGCCGATCTTCTCGCCGACCGTCACGACGATGCGCTTCCAGCCCACCATCGTGCCGAGGCCGAGCGCCAGCGCGACGACGATCTTGACCCACGTCGGGATGAACTTGGTCGCCTCGTCGAGCCGGCCGCGATAGGTCTTGAGCACCGCCTTGTCGTCGGCGCTCGCGGTGAAGGCCTTCTCCTTGTCGAGCAGGCGCAAGCTTTCCGACAGCATGTACATGTCGTTGCGGACGTTCTTCGTCTGGTCGGCCGGCATGTCGCGGATCGTGCCGGCCTGTCCGAGACGTCCTTCGAGGTCGCGCGTCAGGACCGAGATCGCCGGGACCAGCGCGGGCGCGTAGGTCTTGTCCTTCAGGTAATCGCCGACCGTATCGCGTGCCTCGGCGGGCTTGACGGGCGTCGTCGCCGGCACGACGTGGTCGAGCGTCTGCGCAGCGCGTTCGAACACGGCCTGATAGATGCCCACGTCGCTGTCGGGCAACGCGCGATTGAGCGCGTAGGCCGTCGGCACGGTGCCGATCAGGATCAGCATGATCAGGCCCATGCCCTTCTGCCCGTCGTTGGAGCCGTGCGCGAAGCTGACGCCGCTGCAGGTCAGCACCAGCAGGCCGCGGATCCACCACGGCGGCGGCTCGTTGCCCTTCGGTTCCGCGTACAGCTCGGGCTTCTTGACGAACGTCTTCAACACCAGCAGCAGGACCGCCGACGCGGCGAAGCCGATCACCGGCGACAGCAGCAGCGACCAGCCGATCTTGGTGGCCTGCGACCAGTCGACGCCGCTGGTGCCGCTGGACGCGGCGAACAGCTGGTTGGCGAGGCCGACGCCGATCACCGAGCCGATCAGCGTGTGCGAGCTCGACGCCGGCAGGCCCAGCGCCCAAGTGCCGAGGTTCCACAGGATGGCCGCGATCAGCAGCGCGAAGACCATCGCGAAGCCCGCGCCGGAGCCCACCTGCAGGATCAGCTCGACCGGCAGCAGCGTGATGACGCTGTAGGCCACGGCGCCGCTCGAGAACAGCACGCCCATGAAGTTGAACGCGCCCGACCAGACCACCGCGAAGGTCGGCGGCAGCGAGTGCGTGTAGATCACGGTCGCGACCGCGTTGGCCGTGTCGTGGAAGCCGTTGACGAACTCGAAGGCGAGGGCGATGACGAGCGCCGTGCCGAGCAGGACCCACGGCAGCAGCGCATGGCTCGGTTCGGCGCTGGCGATCACGTCGTGGTGCAGGCTGTAGGCCGCGAAGCCGAGACACAGCACGATGCCGAGCAATACCGCGATGACGGTGGTGCGGCTCTTGTGGCCGCTGATCAGGCTACCGGCCGTGGCTGCCGACCTGGCGGGGCGGCCGATGGCAGCGTCGCCGCCCGGATATGCGATGTCGGTCATGCGGATGCTCCGATCGAAAACCGTCGAGGGTGAGGTCGGGCCGTGACAGCGATGTGACGCGGCGGTTCGGTGCCCGGTCCCCGCTCAGGGACGGGTCGGCGCCCGCTCGTGCGACGCAAGGCGACCGATCATGACCTGCGCGTACAGCAGCGCCTCCGATCGAGCGACGCCCGGCGTAGCGGCCGTGTGGCGCGCCTTGGCCCGATGCAGCCCGTCGATGCACCAGACCCAGCGCACGCGGCCCGGCGCCACCTCGACCAGTTCGAGCGCGATGTCGTGCCCGTCGTAACGATGCTGTTCCACCATGCGACCTCCACGACCGCCGTGCTCGGTCTCGACACGCGAACCGTTCCGCAGCGTGGTCGGCGAGAAACGAAGAGCTTCCGCGCGGACGTTGACAGGCTGAAGTCGCAGCGGCTTGCGGCACACCGGTCAAGCGGCACGCTTCGGGACTTCGCGGGCGTGGCGCGCCTCGCGCGCGCGATGAACGCTCGTCGCGACGCAGGCCATGACGGCGACGCCGAGCGCGTAAGCCAGAAGATTTGCGAAAGAGAAAGCGTGGCCGAGCAGCAGATGGCCCCACGTGGTGCGGCGCATCGCGACCAGCCAAGGCGACCGATCGAGCTTCTGCAGTTCGACCGCGAGGCTGCTTGCCGGTGCGACGACGGTGACCCGACGGATCGAGGTCCGCGGCAGCAATGCGCTCCAGCCGCAAAAGATCCTCGCGGCCCACAACGCGTCGCCGGGATACTTGCCGATCCAGGGCGGCCCTGGCAGCGGGTAGCGGCGCGATGCGAGACCCAGGAACATGACGATCAATGCGGCCACGAGACCCTCGCGCCGTCGTCGATCGATCGTGTGTGCGACGCAAGATCGAGGCGCGCGACGGCTCGATCGCATCCCGTCAAGGTAGCCCGCTCGTCCCGCGCGAAATCGCTTCGTCTGCGTCTTGTCGACAAGACGTCGCCACCCCGTCTCGACGCTGGCGCACACGATGCGACGCCGCAGCGAGCGCCTCGCCGTCGCTCACCAGATCGTCACGCGCTGCGCCGGCGGCAGGTACATCCCGTCGCCCGGCTTGACGTCGAATGCCTCGTAGAACGGCGCCTGGTTGCGCAGGACGCCGTTGGTGCGGTACTCGCCGGGCGAGTGCGGATCGGACTTGAGCTGGCGGATCAGGGCCGGCTCGCGCGTCTTGTTGCGCCACACGGTCGCGAAGCCGATGTAGAAGCGCTGGTCGCCGGTCGTGCCGTCGATCACCGGCGCCGGCTTGCCGCCGAGCGACAGGTGATACGCCCGATAGGCGATCGCGATGCCCGAGTTGTCGGCGATGTTCTCGCCCAGCGTCAACGCGCCGTTGACGTGGTAGCCCGGCACCGGCTCGAACGCGTCGTACTCCGCGACCAGCGCCTTCGTCTTCGCATCGAAGCGGGCCCGGTCCTCCGCGGTCCACCAGTTGCGCAGGCGCCCATCGCCGTCGGACTGGCTGCCGCTGTCGTCGAAGCCGTGGCTGATCTCGTGGCCGATCACCGCGCCGATGGCGCCGTAGTTGGTCGCGTCGTCGGCGTTCGCATCGAAGAACGGCGGCTGCAGGATGGCGGCCGGAAAGACGATCTCGTTGCGCCCCCGGTTGTAGTACGCGTTGACGGTCTGCGGCGTCATGCCCCACTCGGTGCGATCGATCGGGCGGCCGAGCTTGGCGTTGTTGCGGTCGTACTCGAAGCGGCGCGCCCGCATCACGTTGCCGAGCAGGTCGTCGTCCTTCATCGCCAGCGCCGTGTAGTCGCGCCAGCGCGACGGATACGCGATCTTCGGATCGAACTTCGCCAGCTTGGCCTGCGCCTCCTGCCGCGTCTCGGGTCCCATCCAGTCGAGTCCGTCGATGCTCTGGCGATAGGCGACCAGGATGTTCTTCACCAGCGCGTCCATGCGCGCTTTCTTCTCGGGCGGGAAGTACTTGGCGACGTACAGGCGGCCGAGCCCCTGGCCCATCGAACCCTCGACCACGCCCACCGCCCGCTTCCAGCGCGGCAGGTCCGACGGCGTGCCGGCGAGCACGCCGCCGTCGAAGGCGAAGTTCTCGTCGACGAACGGCTTCGACAGGTAGGGCGCGCACGACGACACCACGCGAAAGCGGAAGTAGGCCTTCCACGCGTCGAGCGGCATCGACTCGACGATCTGCGCGAAGCCTTCGAGATAGCTCGGTTGCGCGACGATCACCGCGTCGGTCCGGCCGGCGATGTGCGCGGTCGCGAGCCACGGCTTCCACGCGTAGCCCGGCGTGAGCGCGTCGAGCTGCGCCAGCGTCTTCCGGTTGTAGGTCCGCACCGGATCGCGATTCTCGACGCGGGTCCACTGCGCGTGGGCCAGCGCGGTCTCGATCTGCAGCACCTGCGCGGCGGCCGTGGCGGCATCGGGCACGCCGGCCAGCGTCAGCATCTTCGCGACGTGCGCGACGTATTTGTCGCGCGTGTCCTTCAGCTTCGCATCGTCGTCCTTCAGGTAGTAGTCGCGGTCGGGCAACCCGAGCCCCGCCTGGTACAGGGTCGGGATGTAGCGCGTCGGCTCCTTCGCATCCTGATTGATGGACACGACGTACGGCATCGTGATGCCGACCTCGTTGAACTGCGCGATGACGGCCGGCAGCTCGCGCTTGGACCTGATGGCGCCGATGGCGCGCATCTGCGGCGCGATCGGCTTGGCACCGAGGGCTTCGAGCCGCGGCTGGTCCATGAAGCTCTGGTACAGCGCCGCGATCTTCCGTTGATCGGGCGCGCCTTTCGGTCCGGCGGCAATCGCCTCGTCGATCACGTTGCGCGATTCGCTGACGGCGGCGTCGCGCAGCTGGACGAAGGCACCCCAGCTCGAGCGGTCCTCCGGGATCTCGTTGGTGGCCAGCCAGGCGCCGTTGACAGAGCGATACAGATCGTCCTGCGGCTTGACGGCCGACGGCGCGGAGGCGGTGGCCGGCGCGGGCGTGGCCGCCTGCGGCGGTCCGTCCGCACAGGCGGCGAGGCCGCACGCGACGACGGCGGCGGCGAGACGGGAGAGGTGACGCTGCATGAAGGATCCTTTGAATGAAGCGGATGCGGATCGTACGGAGCTCGAAACGACGAGCGGACGACGAGCGGACGACGAACGACGCGACGGCGGCGGGAGGGGACGCCGGTGCATCGGGCCGGCCCGACGGACCGGTCCCCCGCGTCGGGTAAGGTACCGAGATGGCCGCAATGTTCCCCGACTCGCCTGTGGATCGCGCGATCCGCCCGTCGCCGGTGCGGGCGTCGGCACCGGCCCTGCCCGCCGTGCTGCACCTGCTGGCCCCGCTGGTCCTGCTGGTCCTGCTCGCGATGGCGACCACCGCCCGGGCGGCCGACCCGCCGGCGGCGCACGGGCCGCACGCGCTCCGCGTCGGCTCGAAGCGCTTCACCGAGTCGTACCTCCTCGGCGAGATCGTGCGCCGCACACTGGTCGCGCACGGCGTCGACGCGGTCCACAAGGCCGGGCTCGGCAACACCGGCATCCTGGTCGCGGCGCTGGAGGCCGGAGAGATCGACCTCTATCCCGAGTACACCGGCACCATCGTCCGCGAGATCCTGCGCGACACGCAGGCCGGCGATGCACCGTCGCTCGACACGCTGAACGCGCTGCTCGCGCCGCGCCATCTCAAGGTCGCGATCCCGCTCGGCTTTTCCAACACCTACGCGATCGCGATGCGCGAGGACGAAGCCGCGAAGCGCGGCATCGGCCGGCTGTCGGACCTGCGCGACGCGACCCGCACCCGCGACCTGCACCTCGGGCTGTCCAACGAGTTCCTCGCGCGCGGCGACGGCTGGCCCGCGCTCAAGTCGGCCTACGGGCTGACCCTGGCGACGCCGTCGGGTCTCGATCACGGCCTCGCCTACGACGCGCTCGCCGCGCGCCGCGTGGACCTGATCGACATCTACTCGACCGACGCGCGGATCGGCCGCGACGGCGTGCGCGTGCTGGACGACGACCGACGCTTCTTCCCGGCCTACGACGCGGTGCTGCTGATGCGGGCCGACGTGGACCCGGCGCCGCTGGCCGGCTTGAGCGGGCGCATCGACAACGCGAAGATGATCGCGTTGAACGCCGAGGCCGAGCTCGACCGTCGCTCGTTCGCCGACGTGGCCGAGCGCTTCGTGACCGGGCGCGAGCCGGCGGCCGCGCAGGGCGGTGCCGCCCGCTTCATCGGCCAGCTGTTCGGCCCGGACTTCTGGCGCCTGCTCGCCGAGCACGTGGTGCTGGTCGCGGGCTCGGTGGGGGCCGCCACGCTGGTCGGCGTGCCGCTCGGCGTGTGGTCCGCGCGCAGCGTCACGGCCGGCCGCGTGATCCTCAACGTCGTCGGCGTGCTGCAGACCGTGCCGTCGCTCGCGCTGCTGGCCCTGTTGATCACGCTGCTCGGCACGATCGGCACGGTGCCCGCGCTGGTCGCGCTGTTCCTCTACGCGCTGCTGCCGATCGTGGCCAACACGCATGCCGGCATGACCGGCGTGGCGCGCGGGCTGGTGCAGGCAGCGTCGGCGCTCGGGCTGACCGCACGCCAGCGCCTCGCCTTCATCGAGCTGCCGCTCGCCGCGCCGACGCTCGTGACGGGCATCCGCACGGCCGCGGTGATCAACGTGGGCACCGCGACGATGGCCGCGTTCGTCGGCGCCGGCGGGTTCGGC
>CAHJXF010000188.1 GCA_903644065.1 Betaproteobacteria bacterium | reverse complement strand
GCGCGGCGGCCGGCCGCTCGTGCACCGGCGCGACCCGGTCGACGTCAGACGGCGAGGCGATGACGGCCTTTGGCGCGGCGTGCGCGGATGACGGCGCGGCCGCCGCGGGTCTTCATGCGGACGAGGAAGCCGTGCGTGCGCTTGCGGCGGATGACGGAAGGTTGGTAGGTGCGCTTCATGATCGAGGGGTGCCGTTCGCTAAAAACCTGAAATTACACACAAAAACGCCCCCTTTTGTCAAATCCTTCCGCGTCCGGGACCGCGTGCGGCGGTGTTGCCGAATGGGCTCCGGCGCTTGTGGATAACTTTGCTTTGCCCGCCCGCTTCGCGTTAAAATCGCTCCTTCGTCGCGCCGGTCGCAACCGGCACCGGGACCGCGTTCGGGGCCGGTCCGAACAGCGGGACGCGACGAGGTGGGCGACGCTGCAGGCGGGCGCGAAACGTCGGCACGGCCGGCCGTACGCACATGCAGGCCTCACCGGCAATCCACATCGCATTCGAACGACGGCGCCTCACCCGCAGCAATCTCCGCATCGACTACCGAGAACAGTCCGTCTTGCCCGCTACCGCAATGGTGTCCGTGGGCTGTTCGCCGCGCCTCATGAAGCGGGGACCGGGCGAAAGGGCGAACGAGCCGGGAGACGAGGGGCGTGCGACCGGCAGACCGTGCGGCGCGAGCGAGCGCGCAGGCCATCGCGACCGATCGTCGGCCGATCCGGCCGCCCGCGGGCCGGGTGGGCCTGCGCCGGCCCGCGGGTCTCGACGCTCGACGGTCCAGGCGGCAAGCGAGCATGGCACGAGACGGCCGCCGGACCGCATCCGTCCGGCAGGTCCGATGGCACAGCAGCACCTTGAAGCGACACGATGATCGAACAGACCCTGGCTCCCGAACAACGCATGGCCGTCTTCGCCGATGACGACGCGACGGACGACCGGCCGAGCCGAGGGGTCGCGCGCGGCACGACGAACGATGCGGACGCACAGCCCGGGAGCCCGGACGTCGACGAGGGCGCCGGCTTCTGGCGCGCTTGCACCGAGCAACTGCGCGGCGAGCTCACGCCGCAGCAGTATTCGGCGTGGATCAAGCCGCTGACCTCGGTCACGTTCGATCCGGACGACCGCCGGCTGCGCATCGGCGCGCCCAACCGCTTCAAGCTCGACTGGGTCAAGGACCAGTTCGCCGGTCGCATCGAAGCCATCGCGCAGCGCCATTTCGAAGGTCCGGTGCAGCTCGAGCTGTACCTCGAAGTCAAGGAGGCGCCGCCGCGCCCCGCGCAGGCGCCGCTCGCGGGCGACGGATCGGGCGCACGGGCGGGTAACTCCTCGCGCGACGACGCGGGCCGTCAGGTCGCGCCGGACAGCGCTCCGTACGAATCGACCCAGGGTCTCGACGGCAAGTCGGGAACTTCGTCGGAGCGCTCGCGCCTCGACCCCGGCCTGACGTTCGACACCTTCGTCACCGGCAAGGCCAACCAGCTCGCTCGCGCGGCCGCCAACCAGGTGGCCGACAACCCCGGCAAGTCGTACAACCCGCTGTTCCTGCACGGCGGCGTGGGCCTCGGCAAGACGCACCTGATCCAGGCGGTCGGCAACCAGATCATCTCGCGCAACCCGGCCGCGCGCATCCGCTACATCCACGCCGACCAGTTCGTGGCCGACGTGGTGCGGGCCTACCAGCGGAAGGCGTTCGAGAACTTCAAGCAGATCTACCACTCGCTCGACCTGCTGCTGATCGACGACATCCAGTTCTTCTCGCGGAAAGACGGCACGCAGGAGCAGTTCTTCTACGTCTTCGAGGCGCTGTCGGCGGCCAAGAAGCAGATCATCATCACTAGCGACACGTACCCGGCCGAAATGACCGGCATCGAGGAGCGCCTCGTGTCGCGCTTCGGCAGCGGCCTCACGGTCGCGGTCGAGCCGCCCGAACTCGAGATGCGCGTGGCCATCCTGCTGAAGAAGGCCGAGCAGGTGGGCCGGCCGCTGTCCGACGACGTGGCGTTCTTCGTCGCCAAGCATTCGCGCTCCAACGTGCGCGAGCTCGAGGGGGCGCTACGGAAGCTGTTCGCCTACGCCGATTTCCACGTCAAGGAAATCACCATCGAGATGGCGCGCGAGGCGCTGAAGGACATGTTGTCGGTGCAGCGCGCGCAGGTGTCGGTCGAGAGCATCCAGAAGACGGTCGCCGACTTCTACAAGATCAAGGTCGCCGACATGTACTCGCAGCGGCGCCCCACCAACATCGCGCGGCCGCGGCAGATCGCGATGTACTTCGCGAAGGAGCTGACGCAAAAGAGCCTGCCCGAGATCGGCGAGCTGTTCGGCGGCCGCGACCACACGACGGTGCTGCACGCGGTGCGAAAGATCAACGAGCTGCGCGGCAAGCAGCCGGAGCTGAACCGAGAGTTGCACGTGCTGTTGCAGACGCTGAAGGGGTGAGGGTGCGGAGCCTCACTGCCTGCGTTCGTCGTCCGTGCATCCGCGGGCCGGTCTTTCGTCGTTCCCCCGAACACGGCGATGCCGTGTCGTGGCCCGGCGTCGATCTCGTCGCGCACCTCTTTCCTCTTGTCACCCCGCCGAAGGCCGGGGCCCGAGTTCGCAGCGTCGGCCCGGACAATCAACTTGGGTCCCGGCCTGCGCCGGGACGACAACGAGAGAGCACACCGGTCGCCGTCGCGGAGAACACGCCGATCACCGTGGCGGGGAACAAGCCGATCACTGTCGCGCACCTCTCCCCTCTTGTCACCCCGGCGAAGGCCGGGGCCCAAGTTCGCGGCGTCGGCCCGGACAACCAACTTGGGTCCCGGCCTGCGCCGGGACGACAACGAGAGAGCACGCCGATCGCCGTCGCGGAGAACACGCCGATCATCGTCGCGGGGAACCCACCGATCACTGTCGCGCGCCTCTCCCCTCTTGTCACCCCGGCGAAGGCCGGGGCCCAAGTTCACGGCGTCATCCCGGACGAGCACCTTCGGTTCCGACCTGCGCGCGATCGACACATTGGAAAAGCACGTCGTCCCCAAACCCTGTGGACAACACCGGCACATCGAGCGCATCGAATGTGCAGTACTCGCCCGATCGACCCGACCACCCGATCGCTCCACAAACCCGCGCGCCGTCATACCGACGTCGCGCACACCGTTGTCTTTCCCGCAAGCGCTTGTTTCGCAACGCCCGGACGCAGTTGTCCACAGAGTGACGACCTCTCTATCAATTAACGTCCTTGAGGTTTAGAACCTATGCAACTAATACGAGCGTCCCGCGACGCGCTGCTCAAACCGCTGGCCACCGTCAGCGGGATCGTCGAGCGGCGTCACACGCTGCCCATCCTCGCGAACATCCTGATCCGCAAGGAGGGCGAGCGCGTGTCGTTCCTGTCGACCGACATCGAGGTCCAGATCCGCACGCACGCGGACATCGGTGTGGGCAGCGAGAACTTCGCCACCACGGTCGCGGCGCGAAAGCTGCTCGACATCCTGCGGTCCTTGCCCGAAGGCGGCGAGGTCACGCTGTCGCACACGGCCAAGAAGATGACCGTGCAGTCGGGCAAGAGCCGCTTCAACCTGCAGACGTTGGCGGCCGAGGAGTTCCCGACCGTCAGCCAGCCCGAGAGCTACCTCGCCAGCTTCGCGTTGCCGCAGAAGACGCTGAAGCATCTGATAGCGATGGTCCACTTCTCGATGGCCCAGCAGGACATCCGTTACTACCTCAATGGCCTGCTCCTCGTCGTCGACGGCAAGCAGGTCATTGCGGTGGCCACGGACGGTCACCGACTCGCGTATTGCGCGGTCGAGGCCGATGGGCTGTCGGAGACCGTGGCCGCGGCTGCGAACGAGGTGGAAGGCGCGAACGGCTCTCCTGGTGCGCATGACGCCGATGGTGCGAACGGTACCGGGCACGCCGGTGGCGTGACCGAGCGGCACGAAGTGATCGTGCCGCGCAAATCTATCCTCGAACTGCAGCGCCTGCTCGGCGACGGCGACGAGCCGGTCACGATCGACCTCGCGGCCAACCAGGTGCGCTTCACGTTCGGCAACGTCGAGCTGATCTCGAAGCTGGTCGAAGGCAAGTTCCCCGACTACCAGCGCGTGATCCCGAGCGGCTACAGCAAGAGCTTCTCGATCGGCCGCGACGACTGGCTGCGCTCGCTGCAGCGCGTCGCCATCCTCACCACCGACAAGTTCAAGGGCGTGCGCTTCGTGCTGTCCGAGGACGCGGTCAAGATCAGCTCGACCAACGCGGACCAGGAAGACGCGCAGGACGAGATCGAGATCGCGTTCCCGCACGGGTCGCTCGACATCGGCTTCAACGTCTCCTATCTGCTCGACGTGTTGAACAACCTGAAGACGGAACAGGTGACGGTCAGCGTCGGCGACGCGAACAGCAGCGCGCTGATCACGCTGCCGGAGAACGACGACTTCAAGTACGTCGTGATGCCGATGAGGATTTGAAAAAAGGATCGACCGCCGGCTGAAGCCGGCAACGTCCGTCTTTTTGTTTCTGTGGGTCGGGCCGCGCGGCGCCGTGCGGCTTGCAGGTATGGGGATCGATTCGATCGATTCGTCGACGATCCGCCCAAGCTCTTTAGAACGAAAGCAATCATGAGTTCAGTGCCGAAGAAGAAGGTCGCTCCGACCCCGCCCGACGATCTCGACCCCGCGGAGGCGAGGCCCGGCGAAGGTGTCGTCTCGCCGCTCGCGGCCGAGAACCAGAACTTCGTCGCCATCCCGGTCGGCCCCATCGGGGTCGAGACCGAGACCGGCGGCGACGAAGCCGCGCAGGCCGCCGATCTCGATGCGGCATCGGCCGCGGCCCGGGCGAGCGTTCGGCAGGACGCGCAGGATCGCCGCGACGCCAACGCGCAGGATTACGGCGCCGGCTCGATCCAGATCCTCGAGGGGCTGGAGGCGGTTCGGAAGCGCCCCGGCATGTACATCGGCGACACGTCGGACGGCACGGGACTGCACCACCTCGTCTTCGAGGTCGTCGACAACTCGATCGACGAGGCGCTGGCCGGCTACTGCGACGAGATCACGGTCACGATCCACACCGACAACTCGATCTCGGTGATCGACAACGGCCGCGGCATCCCCACCGGCGTCAAGTTCGACGACAAGCACGAGCCGAAGCGCTCGGCGTCCGAGATCGCGCTGACCGAGCTGCACGCCGGCGGCAAGTTCAACCAGAACAGCTACAAGGTGTCGGGCGGCCTGCACGGCGTGGGCGTGAGTTGCGTCAACGCGCTCAGCAAGTGGCTGCGCCTGACCGTGCGGCGCGACGGCAAGATGCACTTCATCGAGTTCGCGAAGGGGTTCGTGCAGAACCGCGTCGTCGAGTCGCACACCGACGACGCCGGCAACACCTACGACATCTCGCCGATGACCGTCACCGGCGACACCGAGAAGCGCGGCACCGAGGTGCATTTTCTCGCCGACGAGACGATCTTCTCGAACATCGACTTCCACTACGAGATCCTGTCGAAGCGCCTCCGCGAACTCTCGTTCCTCAACAACGGCGTCCGGATCAAGCTGGTCGACCAGCGCCAGGGCAAGGAAGAGGACTTCGCGTTCGCCGGCGGCGTCAAGGGCTTCGTCGAGTACATCAACCGCACCAAGAGCACGCTGCACCCGACCGTGTTCTACGCGGTCGGCGAAAAGGACAGCGAGTTCAACGCGAACGGCTACGGCGGCGGCGTGAAGGTCACCGTCGAGGTCGCGATGCAGTGGAACGACAGCTACCAGGAACAGGTGCTGTGCTTCACCAACAATATCCCGCAGCGCGACGGCGGCACGCACCTGACGGGACTCCGCGCCGCGATGACGCGCGTCATCAACAAGTACATCGAGGAACACGAGTTCGCGAAGAAGGCCAAGGTCGAGACGGCCGGCGACGACATGCGCGAGGGCCTGACTTGCGTGCTCTCGGTGAAGGTGCCCGAGCCCAAGTTCAGCAGCCAGACGAAGGACAAGCTGGTGTCGTCCGAAGTGCGGCTGCCGGTGGAAGAAGTGGTGGCCAAGGCGCTCAACGACTACCTGCTGGAGAAGCCCAACGACGCGAAGATCATCTGCGGCAAGATCGTCGAGGCCGCCCGCGCCCGCGAGGCCGCCCGCAAGGCGCGCGACCTGACGCGGCGCAAGGGCGTGATGGACAGCTTCGGCCTCTCGGCCAAGCTGGCCGACTGCCAGGAAAAGGACCCGGCGCTCTGCGAGCTCTTCATCGTCGAGGGCGACTCTGCCGGCGGCTCGGCCAAGCAGGGCCGCGACCGGAAGTTCCAGGCGATCCTGCCGCTGAAGGGCAAGATCCTCAACGTGGAGCGGGCGCGTTTCGACCGCATGCTGAGCAGCCAGGAAGTGCTGGCGCTGATCAGCACGCTCGGCACCGGCATCGGCCCCGAGGAATACGACGTCGCGAAGCTGCGCTACCACCGCATCATCATCATGACCGACGCGGACGTGGACGGCAGTCACATCCGCACGCTGCTGCTGACGTTCTTCTATCGGCAGATGCCCGAGCTGGTCGAGCGCGGCTACATCTACATCGCGCAGCCGCCGCTGTACAAGGTCAAGTACGGCAAGGACGAGCGGTACCTGAAGGACGATGCCGAGCTGACGCAGTACACGATGAAGCTGGCGCTGCAGAACGCGGAGCTGGTCACGCACGAGGACGTGGTGGATGGTGTCGCGACCCCACGCGCGTCGATCACCGGTGATGCGCTGAGCGAGATGGTCCGCAAGTACCTGGTGGCCGACGGCGTGGTGCAGCGGCTGTCGCGCCACTACGACGTGGCGACGCTGATCGGGATCATGAACGGCACGACGCTGGACCTCTCGGACGCGGCGAAGTCGGACGAGTCGGCGAGCGCGCTGTCCCGCGTGCTCGGCAACGGCACGGTGCACGTGCACGCGGAGTTCGACGAGGCGAGCGACAAGCACCGGCTGGTGGTGG
>CAHJXF010000187.1 GCA_903644065.1 Betaproteobacteria bacterium | reverse complement strand
CCGCGCCGCGGACGACCCGCGCTGTCGCGCGGGGTCAGCGGCCGATGCCGGCCGCCCGCGCCAG
The DNA here is from genome assembly GCA_903644065.1 of Betaproteobacteria bacterium. Classification (GTDB taxonomy): domain Bacteria; phylum Pseudomonadota; class Gammaproteobacteria; order Burkholderiales; family Burkholderiaceae_D; genus CAHJXF01. Next base: position 6,891 of record CAHJXF010000187.1, on the reverse strand, counting down.
CTCGAGCACGCGCTCGATGACGTCCTGCAATCCGAGCGCCGAACTGTCGATCGTCATCGCGTCGGCGGCCGCGACCAGCGGCGACGTCGTACGATTGGCGTCGCGCGCGTCGCGATCGCACAGTTCGTGCGCGATCACGTCCAGGTCGGCCGGCGCGCCGCGCTCGATCAACTGGCGGTAGCGACGATCGGCTCGTGCCGCGACGTCGGCGACCAGGAACACCTTCAGGTCCGCGTCGGGAAACACGACGGTGCCCATGTCGCGGCCGTCGGCGACCAGCCCCGGCGCGCGGCGGAACGCGCGCTGCCGGTCGAGCAGCGCGGCGCGGAGGGCCGGATACGGCGCGATGGTGGAGGCCAGGTTGCCGATCCGCTCGGCGCGGATCGCGTCGGTCACGTCGCGCGAGTCCATGAAGATGCGGCTCGCGGTGAAGGTGGGCGAAAGCGCGAGCGCGCAGGCGGCCAGTTCGGCCTCGTCGTCGAGGTCGATGCCGAGCCGCTCGGCGTCGAGCGCGGTCAGTCGATACAGCGCGCCGCTGTCGAGCACGTGGAAGCCGAGCGCGTGCGCGACGCCGTCGGCCACGCTGCCCTTGCCGGACGCGGTCGGACCGTCGAGGGTGATGACCGGAACGCCGGCCATGGCGTTGTTCATGCGGGTAGCGGCGCGTGCGCGGCCCGGCCGTGCGGCAGCGGCGTGTCGCCGGTGGGCCGCACCAGGGTCTCGAAGCGCTCGAAGAAATCGGGGAAGGTCTTGGCCACGCAGTCCGGATCGTCGATGCGCACCGGCACGCCGAGGAATCGCGTCAGCGCGAAGCACATCGCGATGCGGTGGTCGTCGTAGGTGCCGACGACGATCGGCTCGCCGCGGACGGCGTGTTCCTTCAACCGTGCGATCGCGGCGTCGGACAGCGGTGCGACGCGCAGCCAGTCGTCGCCGCTGTCGACCTGCGCCCCGAGCCGGCCGAGCTCGGTGCGCATCGCGGCCAGGCGATCGGTCTCCTTGACGCGCCAGCTGCCGATGCCGCGCAACGTGCTCGGCGCGCTCGCGAACAGGGCCAGGACCGCGATCGTCATCGCCGCATCGGGGATGTCGTTGAAGTCGGCGTCCACGGGGCGCAGGCGCAGGCCCGACGCCACGCCGGCCGATCGCACCTCGATCGCGTCGTCGAGCCACGACACCGTGGCGCCCATCGCGACCAGCACGTCGACGAAGCGCGCATCGCCCTGCAGGCTGTCGCGTCGCAGTCCGGCGACGCGGACCGGGCCGCCGCCGAGGAGGCCCGCCGCGAGCAGGCAGCTCGCCGACGACGCGTCGGTCTCGATCGCGAACGTGCCCGGACTCGCGTAGCGCGCGCCGCGCGGCACGACGAAGCGCTTCGCTTCGGGCTCGTCGACGTCGACGCCGAACGTCCGCATCAGCGCCAGCGTCATGTCGACGTAGGGTCGCGAGATCAGGTCGCCCGGCACCTCGACGATCAGGGCGGCCTCGTTCGTCAGCGACGGGGCGGCCAGCAGCAGCCCGGTCAGGAACTGGCTCGACCAGCCGGCGTCGACCCGCACGACACGCGCCTCCGCGTTCGTCGCCACGGTGCGCGCCGGCTCGATCACGAGCGGCGGAAAGCCCTCGTTCGCCTCGTAGCGAATACGCGCCCCGGCGGCATTCAGCGCGTCGACGAGGTCGCCGATCGGCCGCTCGTGCATGCGCGCGATGCCCGACAGGCGATAGCGGCCACCGGAAAAGGCCAGCGCCGCGGTCAGCGTGCGGATCGACAGCCCGGAATTGCCGACGAAGAGGTCGGCCTCGCGCCGCGAAAAGGCCGCGGCGCCGTGGACGACGACGCCGTCGTCGCCCGCGTCGATCGCGACGCCGAGCGCCCGCAACGCGTCGCGCATCACCGCCGTGTCGTCGGACGCGAGCACGTTCGTCAGGCGCGTCTGGCCGTCGGCCAGCGCCGCCAGCAGCAACGCGCGGATCGACAGGCTCTTGGAGCCGGGGACCGCGACGCGACCGCGGGCGACGGCGGCCGGAGGCAGGTCGACGAAAGCCCTGCGCACGGGCGCGGAGCGCTCCGATCCGCTCGGTGCTTCAGCCGACGACGACATGCCGCGTCCGGTGCCACGACAGCGCGGCGATCGGGAGATCGACGGCGGCGCCGACGGCCAGCAGCATCAGGCGCGTGTCCTGACGGTGCTCGAGCGCACGCCGGCATCCGGGCGACTTGCGCCCGGCCGCACGGTGGTGGCAGACGATTTTCTCGACCGTGCGCTCGTCGTCGGGTCGCGGGACGGACACGGCGAGGCCGGCGGCGAGCAGCACCGGCACGTCCTCGACCGCCTTCCAGCTGGCCATGACCGGCAAGCCGGCCTGGTTTGCCCGACCCGGATGGACGTCGACGGCCGGCGATCCGTCGAACGGCGCGAGCGTGGAGGGCGAGACGGTTATGAGCATCGGAAGGGAACGGTCGGCGCGGAGCCGGCGCCGCGCTGAACGGGTCGCGCGGTCGTTCACACCGGCTCCACCGACGCGACGCGCCATGGTACCGGAGCATAATCGCCGACCCGTTCGAGGCCCGCGATTCCTTCAGGCCCCCGCCCTTTCGCCGCTCCGCCACGCGCTTCGATCGCGCGCTCTCTCTCGTCGCCATGCCGTCGCCCCTCTCGCGCAAACTCGCGCTCGACAACGAGCGCATGGCCCTGGTGCTGCAGGGCGGCGGGGCGCTGGGGGCCTACCAGGCCGGCGTGTTCGAGGAGCTGCAAGCCATCGACGTCGCCCCCACCTGGGTCGCCGGCGTCTCGATCGGCGCCATCAACGCCGCGCTGATCGCCGGCAACGCGCCCGACCGGCGGCTCGACCGCCTCCACGAGTTCTGGGACCTGGTGTCGTCCGGACCGGCGCGGCTCGCGCCCGCCTTCGAGGGACAGCGCGCCCTGTTCAACCAGTGGAGCGCCAACTGGGCGGCGACCTTCGGCGTGCCGGGCTTCTATCGTCCGCGCGTCCCGCCGGCCGTGTTGCAGCCCGAGGGCTCGGCCGACGCGCTGAGCGTCTACGACAGCGGCGCGCTGCGCTCGACGCTCGAGCGGCTGGTGGACTTCGATCGCATCAACGCGAAGTCGATGCGCCTGTCCGTGGGCGCGGTCGACGTCGAGACCGGCAACTCGAAGTGGTTCGACAACTGCCGGGGCGCGACCATCGGACCCGAGCACATCATGGCGTCGGGCGCGTTGCCGCCGGCCTTCGGGCCGGTCGCGATCGATGGTCGTTCGTACTGGGACGGCGGCATCCTGTCGAACACGCCGCTGCAGTACGTGCTCGACGAGCGCGACGACGCGCGCCTGCTGGTCGTGCAGGTCGACCTGTTTCCGTCGCGCGGACCGCTGCCGGCCAACCTGTCCGGCGTGCTGCAGCGCTACAAGGACATCCTATATTCGAGCCGCTCGCGCTTCACGACCGAGAAGATCGCCGAGATGCAGCGCCTGCGCGGCGCGCTGCGGCGGCTGATCCGCCGCCTGCCGGCCGACCTGCGCGACGACCCGGACCTGCGCGCGCTCGACGCCACGCTGCACACCCAGCGCGTGGACATCGTCCACCTGATCTATCGCCAGCGGGCGTTCGAGAGCGAGTCGAAGGACTACGAGTTCTCGCGGCCCTCGATGACCGAGCACTGGCAGGGCGGCGTCGACGACATGCGCCGCACGCACCAGCACCTGGACCGGCTCGAAGCCTCGGCGCTCGACCCCGACGTCACGGTCTACGACCTGGCGCAGGGCTACGACGCGGCGCCGTCGTCGCAGGACGAGCCCGACCACGAAGAGAAGGCCGCCCTGGTCAAGGTGGCGAAGACGCTGGCCCGGCCGCGCGCCGGTCGAGCCGCGGCGCGGCCGGCGTCGAAGACCCGAAACCCGCAACCCGAAAAGGAATGAACATGCGTCTCACCGACAAGGTCGCCTTCGTGACCGGCGCCGCGAGCGGCCTCGGCAAGGCCATCGCGATGCGCTACGCTCGCGAGGGCGCCGCGGTCGCGATCGCCGACATGGATCCCGACGCCGCGACGGCGGCGGCGAAGGACATCGAGACCGCGGGCGGCCGCGCCGTCGGCCTCGCCTGCGACGTCACCGACGAGGGACAGGTCGACGCCGCGGTGGCCGCCACCGTGGCGCGCTTCGGCGGCGTCGACGTCCTGGTCTCGAACGCCGGCATCCAGATCATCCATCCGGTGGAGGAGTTCAGCTTCGCCGAATGGAAGAGGATGCTGGCCATCCACCTCGACGGCGCCTTCCTCACCACGCGAGCCTGCATCCGGCACATGTACGCGTCGGGCCGCGGCGGCAGCGTGATCTACATGGGCTCGGTGCATTCGAAGGAGGCGTCGCTGCTGAAGTCGCCCTACGTCACCGCGAAGCACGGGTTGATCGGGCTGGCGAAGACGATCGCCAAGGAAGGCGCGAAGCACAACGTGCGGGCCAACGTGATCTGTCCGGGATTCGTGCGCACGCCGCTGGTCGACCGGCAGATCCCGGAACAAGCCGCGAAGCTCGGCATCAGCGAGGACGAGGTCGTCAAAAAGGTGATGCTGAAGGACACCGTGGACGGCGAGTTCACGACGGTGGACGACGTGGCGGAAGTGGCGCTACTGTTCGCGGCGTTCCCGACCAACGCGTTGACGGGGCAGTCGCTGATCGTCAGCCACGGGTGGTCGATGCAGTGACGCCCACGGTCCGGGCGCAGGGTGCGGACGCCCGGGAGACACGGAGCCATGCGCATTCGATCGTCGCTGGAAGGCGTTCTGCTCCTCGTATCGATGCCGGGCGGTTGTGCCGGCGGACCGACGACGTCCGTCGACCCGGCCACGCCGCTGACCGTGGCTCGGCAGGGCCGCTTCCTCGTCGGCGGCCGGGAGGGGCACACCGACCCCCTGTCGCCGCTACCTGCCGATGCGCCGTCGGACACGATCTCGGTCGAGCAGGGGTACGCGCACGACCAGGTCCCGGTGGCGCGGAGCGGTCGCGCGATCGCGTCGATCCACGGCTGCTGCCCGACCGGCAAGACCTCCGCGACCACGCCCGATGGCCGGATCGGCCGGGACGAGTACCGGATCGCCCCGCACGTGGGCGGCCGCGTTCACAGATCGTTCGACGACCGTCGAGCGAACACCGACGAGGGGAACGCATGAATCCGAACAAGGCGCTGTGGGAGAAGGGCGACTTCACGCAGATCGCGGCGTCGATGCGCGATTCGGGCACGGCGCTCGTCGCTTCGCTCGACATCGAGCCGCCGCTGCGGGCGCTCGACCTCGGCTGCGGCGACGGCACGACCGCGGTCCCGCTCGCGCTGCTCGGCGCGGACACGACCGGCATCGACATCGCGAACAATCTCGTCGCGGCCGGCACGGCCCGCGCGCAAGCGCTGCAGCTGACCGACCGGCTGCGCTTCCAGGCAGGCGACGCCTGCGACCTCGCCGGCGTGCCGGACGCCGGCTTCGACCTCACGTTGTCGGTCTTCGGCGCGATGTTCGCGCCGAAGCCGTTCGACGTCGCACGCGAGATGGTGCGCGTGACGAAGCCCGGCGGACGCGTCGTCATGGGCAACTGGATTCCCGACGACCCGACCTCGTTCGTCTCGCAGGTGCTCAGGATCAGCGCGGCGTTCACGCCGCCGCCGCCGGACGGCTTCGTCAGTCCGATGACGTGGGGCGTCGAGTCGCACATCGTCGAGCGCTTCGAGCGGGCGGGCATCGCCGCGGACCGCATCGCGATGCGGCGCGACCAGTGGCGCTTCGCCCTTCCCGACCGGACGCCCGAAGAGCTGATCGATCTCTTCAGCCGCTTCTACGGCCCGACGATGAACGCGTTCGAGGCGGCCGGCGCCAGTGGGCGGGCCGACGAGTTGCGCGGGCAGCTGGTGACGATGGCACGCGCGCAGAACACGGCGGCCGACGGTGGCACGTCGATCTCGGCCACCTTCATGCGGGTGACGATCCGCGTGTGACGACGAGTGGGCCCCGCCGCGTCGTTCGCGGCGCAGCGGCTCGACGCGTCCGCGCGGGTCGCGCCGGACCGATCAGCGCGAGCCGCTCAGCGTCATCGGCGCGCTGCGGGTCTTCAGGCGCACCAGCGGCGCCTTGAACGGGTGCGACTCGCCCGGGTGCCCGAGAATCGCCGCCGCGATCGCGTCGGCCTGTCGCGCGATCGGCTCGATGAAGCGGCACGGCCGGCCGTCGATCGACACGCAGTCGCCGGTCGCGTAGATGCCGGCGACGCTGGTCGACAACGTCCCGCCGTCCACGGCGATGCCCTGGTCGATCGTCACGCCGGCCGTGCGCGCGAGCCGGGTGTCGATGGCGAGGCCGATGGCCGCGACGACGACGTCCGCCTCGTGCGCTTCGCCGTCGCGACAGGTCACGACCGTGGCTTGCGCACCATCGCCGCCGCTGCGCCGCTCGACCCGCACGATCGTGCTGGATGGCACGAAGCGCACGCCGAGGCGTCGCCAGCCGTCCAGCAAGCGGTGCGACTCTTCGGGTGCCGCCCACGCGGCCAGTGGCCGCACCGCGGGGTCGAGCACCGTGACCGCATGCCCCGCGTGCGCGAGGTCGTCGGCCAGCTCGCACCCGACCAGCCCGGCACCGACGACGACGACCCGCGCCGGCCCGCGGGCCAGCACCGCCTGCAGCTTCGTCCAGGTGTCGAGCGCGTTGATGCGCCAGCAGAGATCGGGCGGCAAGGTCGGGGCCGCGAGCGGCCGCGCGCCGACCGCGAGGACCAGCGCGTCGTAGTCGAAGGCGCCGCGCGTGGTGCGCAGGCGCCTGCGCGGCGCGTCGATCGCGGTGGCGAACACGTGCGGCACGAGGCGCACCGACAGGTTCGCGGCCGTGTCGGCGCCGGACGATGCGAT
>CAHJXF010000186.1 GCA_903644065.1 Betaproteobacteria bacterium | reverse complement strand
GGCCCGCTACCTTCGTGCCGAGCGCCCGGCCGCCCGACGGCGAGGCGGTCAGGACGGCCGCGAGCGGAGCGGACGACGTTCCGCTCGCGCCCTCGTCGCCGCCCGTCGCACCGGTACCGAACAGCTCGATGTCCGAGGCGGTGCCCGTCGCGTCTCGACCGTCGGCCGAGCCCGTCGTTCCCGCGCCGCTCGTGATCGACGACTGGGTCGCGGTCGTGGGCCGCCTGAAGCTGACCGGACTGACGCGCGAACTCGTGCAGCAGACCGAGCTGGTCTCTCACGACGAACGTTCCGTCACGTTGCGCGTGCCGATCAAGTCGCTGCTGAGCAGCGGCGGCACGCTCGAGAAGTTCAGGCAGGCGCTGGCCCAGCACTTCGGGCGGCCCGTCGGCGTGACCATCGAGGTCGGTACCGTCAAGGGCGCGACGATGGCCGCCGCCCGCAACGACGAGCGGGCCGCGCGGCAGGCCGACGCGCAGGCCCTCATCGATGCCGATCCGTTCGTGCAGGCCGTCATGCGAGATTTCGGCGGCGCGAGCGTCGTTCCGGGTTCGGTCAAGCCGGTGTGACGCCGCCGTGCCGAGCCGCTCGCCGATCGACCGCCACCGGTTCCCCGCACCATTCACTTCTGACGTCGGAGCAGTGCCATGATGAAGAACCAGCTGGCTGGAATGATGAAGCAGGTCCAGCAGATGCAGGACAACGTGAAGAAGGTGCAGGATTCGCTCGCGACCATCGAGGTCGAGGGTCAGTCGGGCGCCGGCCTGGTCAAGGTCACGATGACCTGCAAGAACGACGTGAAGCGCGTCGTCATCGACCCGTCGCTGTTCGGCGACGACAAGGACATGCTCGAGGACCTGGTCGCCGCGGCTGTCAACGATGCCGTTCGCAAGGCCGAGGCGACGGCCAGCGAGAAGATGTCGGCCGTGACCGCGGGCATGCCGTTGCCGCCCGGGCTGAAGCTGCCGTTCTGAGCGCCGGGTCGGCAAGGTCGGCCGCGACCTGATCGCCGCGGGAGCGGCGAACGGTAGGCGTGCCGCCGGCTCCACGGTGACTCGTTCATCTTCGCCGGAGTCGTCATGGCCAGGTCGTCAGGCAAACGCATCGCCGTCATCGTCACCGACGGCTTCGAACAGGTCGAGATGACGTCGCCCCGGCAGGCGCTGGAAGACGCCGGAGCGCGCGTCGACCTCCTGTCCGATTCGAGCACGGTGCAGGGCATGAATCACCACGACAGGGGCGACCGCTTCGACGTCGACGCCCCGCTGGCCGGCGCCAGTGCGGACGACTGCGACGGACTGGTCCTGCCGGCGGCGTCGCCAACGGCGATGCGTTGCGCCTCGTCGACGATGCGCAGGCGTTCCTGGAGGCGATCGACGGCGCGAAGAAGCCGGTAGCCATCATCTGTCACGGCGGCTGGCTCGCGGTATCGAGCGGTCTCGTCGAAGGCCGCACGATGACCGGCTGGCCGAGCCTGCAGGACGACATCCGCAACGCCGGCGGGACGTGGGTCGACCGGGAGGTGCCGTGGACGGAACCTGGATCACCAGCCGCGAACCCGACGACCTGCCGGCGTTCAACCGCGCGGTGATCGAGGCGATCGCCGGCTGAGTCCGGATGCGTCGAGCGGACTCTGTCGAGTCGAGCGGTCCCTGTCGATCCGGTCGTTTGGCGCACGAGCCAATCACGAGCCAATCGGGTCCCGGCCTGCGCCGGGATGACAAAGTCACGGGGGGGTGCTTGACGGTCGATCAGAAGCCCTGAACCGTCCTCGATCTCGTCATCCTCTGTCGACGATCAGAGGTCCGGACATCCGTACTCGATTTCGTCACCCCGGCGTAGGCCGGCGCCCAATTCCGTGCCCATGATACGCATCAGCGACAGCATCTCGTCTTGGAAGATCTCGCGATGCGATGCACCAGCCGATCGGGTCCCGGCCTGCGCCGGGATGACAAAATCACGAGGGGTGCTTCACGGTCGAGCAGAGGTCATGCCAACCTTGCTCGATTTCGTCACCCCATGTTGTCGAGCAGAGGTCCCGACAACCGTGCTCGATCTCGTCACCCCGGCGAAGGCCGGAGCCCAATTCCGTGTCCATGCGATGCACGAGCCAATGGGTCCCGGCCTGCGCCGGGACGACGAGATCACGAGGGGTGCTTGACGGTCGAGCAGAGGTCCGGACATCCGTGCTCGATTTCGTCACCCCCCCCGAAGGCCGGGGGGCCCAATTCCGTGCCCATGCGATGCACGAGCCGATCGGGTCCCGGCTGCGCCGGGGACGACGAAGTCACGAGGGGTGCTTCACGGTCGAGCAGGGGTCCGACAACCGTGCTCGATTTCGTCACCCCGGCGAAGGCCGGGGCCCAATTCCTCCAGTGCGATGCACGAGCCGATCGGGTCCCGTCCTGCGCCGGGACGACAGATTTTCAGGCAGCCAGGCTCGACTGGAACACCAGCCCCGCGTGCTCGCGCAGCGCGTGGAACTTGATGCGCGGCCACTCGTCTTCCGCGACGCGGAGTTCCGACGTGTGCGACGCCATGTAGGTCGGCGCGTCGACCGCGTCGTAGGCGATGCGGGCCGCGTAGAAGTCGATGAAGCGCTTCAGCTCGCGCTCGGCCTCGAGCGCCGTCATGCCCGGCGCCTCGGCGGTGACCCAGCGCGCGAGGCGCTGCTTGGTGCCGATCAGGCGCGCCTTCACGCCGTATTCGTGCTCGAGACGGTGCAGCACGACTTCGAATTGCAGCTGCCCCACCGCGCCCAGCAGCAGCGAGCCGCCGAGGTGCGGGCGGAACACCTGGATCGCGCCTTCCTCGCCCAGTTGCGCGAGCCCGTGCTTGAGCTGCTTGGCGCGCAGCGGGTCGGCCACCTCGACCGCCTGGAACATCTCGGGCGCGAAGAACGGCAGGCCGGTGAACTGCAGCGCCTCGCCTTCGGTCAGCGTGTCGCCGAGTTGCAGCGTGCCGTGGTTGGGGATGCCGATGATGTCGCCGGCATAGGCGTCTTCCGCGATCTCGCGGCGCTGCGACAGGAAGGTGACGACGTTGTTCGGCTTCATCGCCTTCCCCGAGCGCGTCACCTTGAGGTTCATGCCGCGCTCGAAGTGGCCGGCGCAGACGCGCACGAAGGCGATGCGGTCGCGATGCGCCGGGTCCATGTTGGCCTGGATCTTGAAGACCACGCCGGCGAAGCGCTTCTCCTCGGGTGCGACCGCGCGCTGGATGGCGCGGCGGCCGAGCGGCGGCGGGGCGAGATCGACGACCGCGTCGAGCACTTCCTGCACGCCGAAGTTGTTCACCGCCGAGCCGAAGAACACCGGTGTCTGCTTCGCCGCGACGAAGGCCCGCTCGTCGAAGGTCTCCGATGCCGAACTCACCAGCTCGATCTCGTCGCGCGCCTTTGCGACGAAGCCCGTCCCCGCGTCGAAGCGCGCGTCGATCGCCGGATTGGCGAGGCCCTCGATGGTCTCGAACGCCTGCCCCGCCTTGTCGGCGCCGGCCTTGAAGACCCGCATGCTGCCGGCCGCGATGTCGAACACGCCGCTGAAGTTCTTGCCCATGCCGATCGGCCAGGTGAACGGCACGGCCGTCATGCCGAGCGCGCGTTCGATCTCGTCGAGCAGGTCGAGCGGCTCGCGCACCTCGCGGTCCATCTTGTTGACGAACGTGATGATCGGCGTGCCGCGCGCACGGCACACCTCGAGGAGGCGGAGCGTCTGCGCCTCGACGCCGTTGGCCGCGTCGATCACCATCAGCGCCGCGTCGACCGCGGTCAGCACGCGATAGGTGTCCTCGGAGAAGTCCTGGTGGCCCGGCGTGTCGAGCAGGTTGATGACGCAGTCGCGGTACTCCATCTGCATCACCGACGACGCCACCGAGATGCCGCGCTGTTTCTCGATCTCCATCCAGTCGGACGTGGCGTGGCGCGTCGCCTTGCGGGCCTTCACCGAGCCGGCGATGTGGATCGCGCCCGAGAACAGCAACAGCTTCTCGGTCAGCGTGGTCTTGCCCGCGTCGGGGTGGGAGATGATCGCGAACGTGCGACGACGCGCGACCTGATCGGCGACTTCGGTCATGGGTGCGGAGGAAGGTCGGGCCGCGAGGCCGGCGGCCCGTTGCGGACAACCGCGTAGTTTACGGCGGATCACGGGATCGGACGCCCGACCCGGATCGCAGCCAGTAGAATCGGCCGCTCCATCATGAAGCCCACACCGCGCGCATCCCGACTCGACACGCTGATCGAAGGCCTGCGGCGCCTGCCCGGCGTCGGGCCGAAGTCGGCCCAGCGCATCGCCTACCACCTGCTGCAGCACGACCGCGACGGTGCGGCGCGGCTCGGCTCGGCGTTGACCGACGCGGTGGCGGCGATCCGCCACTGCGCGCTCTGCAACACGTTCACCGAAGACGAGGTGTGCAACGTGTGCGCGTCGGAGCGCCGCGACCGCTCGCTGCTGTGCGTCGTTGAGACGCCGGGCGACCAGCTGATGATCGAGCAGACGCTGACCTACCGCGGCCTGTACTTCGTGCTGATGGGCCGCCTGTCGCCGCTCGACGGCATCGGCCCGAAGGACATCCATCTCGATCGCCTGTTGCGACGGGCGACCGACGGCGTCGTGCGCGAGGTGGTGCTCGCCACCAATTTCACGAACGAGGGCGAGGCCACGGCGCATACCATCGGCGAACTGCTGAAGCCGCGCGGCCTCGCGGTGACCCGGCTGGCGCGCGGCGTGCCCGTGGGCGGCGAACTCGAATACGTGGACATCGGTACCATCGCGCAGGCGGTGCTCGATCGGCGATCATCCTGATCCGCTGCTTTCGAATGCGGGACACACGACAATGAACGGAGCAATCCCTTGATGGAATATCGCCGCCTCGGTCGTTCGGGCGTGAAGGTCAGCGCGCTGTCGTTCGGCTCGTGGGTCACCTACGGCAACCAGATGGACACGCGCCTCGCCCGCGAATGCATGGCGGCGGCCTTCGACGCGGGCGTCAACTTCTTCGACAACGCCGAGGTCTACGCGGGCGGCCAGTCCGAGACCATCATGGGCCAGGTCCTGAAGGAGCTGAAGTGGCCGCGGGTCAGGTACCTGGTGTCGACCAAGTTCTACTGGGGCATCGACAAGGGCCCGAACGAGCGCAATACGCTCAATCGCAAGTACCTGCACAACGCGATGGACGCGTCGTTGAAGCGCTTCGACCTCGACTTCGTCGACATCGTCTACTGCCACCGCGCCGACCCGCACACGCCGATCGAGGAGACCGTGTGGGCCATGCACGACCTCATCGCGCGCGGCAAGGCGTTGTACTGGGGCACCTCGATGTGGCCCGCGGCCGATATCCGGGCCGCCTGGGACATCGCCGAGAAGCATCACCTGCACAAGCCGGTCGTGGAGCAGCCCGAGTACAACCTGTTCGCACGCGACAAGGTCGAGGTCGAGTACGCGCGGCTCTACGAGGACATCGGTCTCGGCCTCACGACCTGGAGCCCGCTGGCCTCGGGTCTCCTGACCGGCAAGTATCGGGACGGCGCCCCCGAAGGCAGTCGCGCGACGCTGCAGAACTACGGCTTCCTGAAGGACAAGCTGGTCGACCGGGACAAGAACGCGGTCGTGGCGCGGCTCGCGGACATCGCGGGGGAGCTCGACTGTTCGCTCGCGCAGCTGTCGCTCGCCTGGTGCGTCGCCAACCCGCACGTCTCGACCGTCATCACCGGCGCTTCGCGGCCCGACCAGGTCGTGGAGAACATGAAGGCCATGGAGGTCGTCCCGCGCCTCGATGCCGCGATGCGTGAACGCATCGAGGCGCTCGTGGGCGGACCGGCATGACGCGATCGCCTTCCGACGGCATCGAACGGGCGCCACGATGATCCTCGCCTTCTGGTGTGTACTGGTCGCTGCGCTGCTGCCGCCGGTGTGTTCGTACGTCGCCAAGTACGGACGCGGACGAACCGAGGACGGGGGCCCCGCGCCACGCTTCGACAACCGTCATCCGCGTGCCTGGCTCGCGGCACAGACCGGACTGCGAGCCCGGGCCGATGCCGCGCAGCAGAACGGCTTCGAGGTGCTGCCGCTCTTCATCGCGGCGGTGGTCGTCGCGGTGCTGCAGCACGTGCCGGTCGCGACGATCGATCTCCTCGCGGCGACGTTCATCGTGGCGCGGGTCGCGTACATCGCGTGCTACCTGCTCGATCGACCGGCGCTGCGTTCGTTGACGTATGCGATCGGTTTCGCCTGCTGTCTCGGCCTGTTCCTGGTCGCGGCCGGCGGCACGCTGTGGTGACCGCATGACCGCCGCAGACCCTGCCGCGACCGTGCCTGCGTCGCCAGCCGATCCGTCCACGCTGGCGCGCTGGATCTCGGCGACCGCACTCGGCGACCACCAGGCCTATCGCCGGCTGTACGACGCGACGGCGCCGAAACTGTTCGCGGTCGCATTGCGTATCTTGCGGGAGGAGAGTCGCGCGGAGGATGTCTTGCAGGATAGTTTCGTCAATGTCTGGAACGGCGCGGCCGGCTACAACGCGTCCCTGTCCGCGCCGATGACCTGGATGGTCACGATCGTGCGCAACCGCGCGCTCGACTACATCCGGCGCGTCGACCCGCGAACGGTGGAGCTCGACGACGACCTGCACGCGGTGCTGGAATCCGACCAGGCGGGTCCCGGCGACCTGGCTGCGCGAGGGCAGGACGCCGTCGCGTTGCAGCGCTGCCTGAAGCGGCTCGACGCGGGCCAGCGCCAGGCCATCGCCTTCGCCTACTTCCAGGGCCTGACGCATTCCGAACTCGCCGCCACGCTGCGCATCCCGATCGGGACCGTCAAGACGTGGATCCGCCGCGGCCTCGAGAAGATGCGGCGCTGCCTCGACGGCGTCGCCGCCTGACCTGCTCGCCATGGACATCCGGGGCAACGAGCCGCTGCGGGAGATGCTGGCCGCCGAGTACGCGCTCGGCACGCTGCGGGGCGGCGCGCGTCGCCGCTTCG
>CAHJXF010000185.1 GCA_903644065.1 Betaproteobacteria bacterium | reverse complement strand
CGCGGCGAGTCCGGTCTGCTTCAGCAGCGCCTCCCGGGCGGCCCGCTGCGCCTTCACGTTGAGCACGCCGGCCTCGGCCTTCCGCAGGTCGTTGCGCTGCGTCGACGCGTCGATCTCGGCGATCAGCTGGCCCTTCTGCACCTTGTCGCCGAGCGCGACGTGGAGGCGCGTCAGCACGCCGCTGACCTGCGCCCCGACGCTGACGAGGCGCGCGGCCTCGATCGTGCCGGTGGCGAGCACGCCTTCCTCGAGATCCGCCCGGACGACCGCCGTGGTGGTGACCTGCGGCGGCGGCGGCGCCGCGTATTTCGAGCGGTAGACCAGCCCCGCGACGAGCACGACGGCGGCGAGGACGCCGAGCGCGACGGCGATGCGGCGACGCGTCGTCATGGCCGGTCGCCTCGCTCGCGGACGGCGTCGGCGTCGTTCGACCCGCCGTCGTTCCACCCGCCGCCGAGCGCCTTGTACAGCGCGACGCGGCTGGTCTGCTCCTCGAGCTTCAGGCTGATCATCGTCTGCTGCGCGCCGTACAGCGACCGCTCGGCGTCGAGCACCGTGAGGTACGTGCTGCCGCCCTCGCGAAAGACGGCGTCCGACAACCGCAACGTGGTCTCCAGCGCACCGACCAGCGCCTGCTGGCCGGCGATGCGCTCGTCGAGCGTGCGCCGCGCGGCGAGCACGTCGGCCACTTCGCGAAACGCGGTCTGCACGGCGCGCTCGTACGACGCCACGGCGACGTCCCGGTCGACCTCGGCGATCGCCAGGTTGGCCGCGTTGAAGCCGCCGTCGAAGATCGGCACCGACAGCGACGGGCCGAAGGTCCAGCCGAGGCCGCTGCCACCGCCGAACAGCCCGTTCAGCGCGACGCTGCTGCGCCCCACGCTGCCAGTCAACGCGATGCGCGGGAAGAACGCGGCGCGGGCCGCGCCGATGTTGGCGTGCGCGGCCTTCAGGTTCTGCTCGGCGGCCATCACGTCGGGTCGTTCGAGCAGGACCGTCGACGGCAGGTCGCGCGGCACGTCGAACAGCGTGGCCGCGTCGGCCGGAACCCGTGGACCCGGTGCCAGTGCCTCGTCGAACGGGGCGCCGATCAGCAGGTCGAGCGCGTCGCGGTCCTGTGCGACGGTGGTCTGCAGCTGCGCGACCTGCACGCGGGCCGCCTCGACCGTGCTCCGCACCTGCGCGACGGCGAGTCCGGTCGTCGCCCCCAGCGCGCGGATGCGGATCGTCAGCTCGAGCGTGCGCTGCTGGCTGTCGAGCGTCTGGCGCGTGACCGCGAGCCGTTCCTCGTCGGCCGCGAGCGTGAGCCACGCGTCGGCGACTTCCGAGACCACCAGCACCTGCGTGCCGCGGCGCGTGGCGGCGGTCGAGAAATACGCCGCCAGCGCCGCGTCGCTCAGGTTCTGCAGGCGCCCGAACAGGTCGATCTCGTAGCCGGGGACGCCGACGGTCGCCGTATCGCTGTTCGCCGTGAAGCCGTCGAGCCGCGTCCGCACGATCGACGCCGACGCCACGAGCGACGGCAGGCGGGCCGACCGCTGCACGCGGTACAGGGCGCGGGCGCGCTCGACGTCGAGCGCCGCGATGCGCAGGTCGCGGTTGCCGGCCAGCGAGCGGGCGACGACCTCGCGCAGGCGTTCGTCGACGATGAACGTGCTCCACTCGACGCGCGACGCCGAGGCGGCCATCCCGTCGGCTTCCGTGCCCCCTGCGCCGCGGGCGTCCCAGGTGGCTGCCGTGGGCGCGTCCGGGCGCCGGTATGCGGGGGCCAGATCGACGCAGCCGGCCAGCCCGGCGACCAGGCTGCAGGCGACCAGGCTGCAGGCGACCCGGACGCAGGCGATCGCGACGCGCGAGCGCCGTCCGTCGACCGCGGCGGTCGCAGGCAGTTCGGTGGGGATCAAGGGACGGCGACTCGAGACGACGGCACGAGGGGTCGATTGTCGCAGAGCCGGCGGTCGCCGGCGAAAGTCGCGCGCGGCCGCCTCAGAGTCCCAGTTCGGACAGTCCCGGATGGTCGTCCGGCCGCCGGCCCGACGGCCAGCGGAAGAGCCGCTCGCTCTCGGCGATGGCGAGGTCGTTGATGCCGCCGACACGCCCCCGACCGCCGGTGCGTCGCAAGATTCGCCGCCCCATGGCGCACGCGACGGCCGGCCGCTCGCGCACGACCGGAACGAAGCCGGGCCACCGGTCATCGCTGCGGCACGACGGTCGCGATGACCGAACGCTCGATCGGGCCGCCGATACGCAGAGGCGCCGAGGGCTCCGCCCACCCCTTCGACGACCGCCGACGGATCCGCGGGTACGCGCCGTGCTGGGCGAGCGCGCGGCACTTCCGCCGCATCCACGATGGCGGCACCGACAGCCGGCAAGAAAGGAGCAGCATGGACATGCAGACTCCGCCGGACTCGTGGGAAACCACGTCGCTCGGCGGTTCGAACGACTGGCCGCCGCTGCTCCGTTCGGGCGCCTCGTTCGTCGCCGTCAACCGGTTACCGATGGCGATCGGCTGGGGCGAAGGACTGGTGTGCCTGTGCAACCGCGCTTTCGGGGCGTTGCGGCGCGACGCCGCGGACGCCAGCGGCGGCTCGCTGTTCGATGCGCTGGCGCTCGATCGTGCGCAGCTCGCGTCGGCGATCGACAGCGCGCGCGCGGGTCGGGTCGGCCTCGCCGCCGCCGTAGCCCTGGCCGGATCGGCGACCGACGACGGGGCCGCACGGCGCTTCGATTGCGAGGCGACGCCGCTGATCGGCGACGCCGGCATCGTGCTCGGCGTGCTGCTGACCTTGAGCGAAACCGATCCCGCGCTGTCTCCGGCCCGCCGCAGCGCCCTCGCCAGCGAGGAGCGCTACAAGACGCTCGCCGAAGGCCTGCCGCAACTCGTTTGGGGTTCGCTCAGCGACGGCAACTGGGAATACGCGAGTCCGCAATGGTGCCGGTACACCGGCCAGACCCGGGAAGCGGCGATGGGCCGCGGCTGGCTCGACGCCGTCCACGAGGACGAGCGGCAGCTGACGATCGACGCCTGGGCGGTCGCCGCCGACCGCGGCGAGCTGGACGTGGACCATCGCCTGCGTCGCCACGACGGCGTCTATCGCTGGTTCCAGACCGTGGCCGCGCCGCTGCAGGCCGACGGCACCGACCCGCCGCACTGGTTCGGCGCCTGTACCGACGTCGACGACCTGCGCCGCAACCAGGACCTGATCCGCGAGAGCGAGGCACGCCTGCGTCTCATCATCGAAGCCGCGAGCGACTACGCGATCATCGCGTTCGCGCGCGACCACCGCATCACGAGCTGGTCGGTGGGCGCCGAGCTGATCTTCGGCGCCAGCAGCAGCGAGATGATCGGCCGGCCCGGCGACGAGATCTTCACGCCCGAGGACCGGGCGCATTCGCAACTCGACCACGAGATGCAGACGGCGATCGAGGAGGGCTTTGCCGACGACGAGCGCTGGCACCTGCGCTCCGATGGCCGCCGGGTGTTCGTCCGCAGCACCTTGCGCCCGCTGCCGGCGAGCGAGGACGACCCGCACCGGGAGTTCATCAAGATCGCGCGCGACGAGACCGCACGTCGTTCGCACGAGGAAGCGCTGTCCCGGTTGAACGAGACGCTCGAGCAACGGGTCGCCGAGGCGCTGGCCGAGCGCGCCTTGTGGGTCGACGTCTTCGAGCGCACCGACGCGCTGATCGCGGTCGTCGCGCCCGATGGCAGCTTCATCGCGATCAACCAGGCCTTCGCCGCGTCGTTCGAACGTACGTTCGGCGCCTCGCCGGCCGTGGGCGACGACATCGCCGCGGCGATGCCGGTCGGCCATCCGCACCGCGTGGCGGCGCTGAAGACGTGGCGTCGGGCGCTGGCCGGCGATGCCTTCACGGTCGTCGACGACTTCGACGCGGCGCGTGGCGGTCCGTGCTACGAGCGTCGTTTCGACGGGCTGCGCGACGACGAAGGCCTCTTCATCGGCGCCCTGCAGTACGCGGTCGACGTCAGCGACCGGCTGATCAGCCAGGTGCGGCTCGTGGAAGCCGAGGGCGCCTTGCGGCAGAGCCAAAAGATGGAAGCGCTCGGGCAGATCACCGGCGGCGTCGCGCACGACTTCAACAACCTGCTGACGCCGATCTTCGGCTCGCTCGACATGTTGCAGCGACGCTGGCTCGGCGACGAACGCGAGCGACGGCTGGTGGGCCGCGCGTTGCAGGCGGCGGACCGGGCGAAGACGCTGGTGCAGCGGCTGCTCGCGTTCGCGCGTCGCCAGCCGCTGCAGCCGACCGCCGTCGACGTGTCGTCGCTGATCTCCGGCATGGTCGACATCCTCGCCAGCACGGCCGGCCCGCCGATCCGCATCTCCATCGATGCGGCGCCGGACGTGCCCGCGGCGCTCGCCGACGCGCACCAACTCGAGATGGCGGTCCTCAACCTCACGGTCAACGCGCGCGACGCGATGCCCGACGGCGGCGTGCTGCGGATCGTGTCGGCGACGGAGTCGGTCGGCCTCGACCATCCGGCGCGCCTGCCGCCCGCCACCTACGTGCGGCTGTCAGTCATCGACAGCGGCGTCGGGATGGACGCCGCCACGCTCGAACGCGCGATCGAGCCGTTCTTCTCGACCAAAGGCGTCGGCCAGGGCACGGGCCTCGGCCTGTCGATGGTCCACGGCCTCGCCACGCAGCTCGGCGGCGCACTGGTGATCACGAGCCGCCCCGAAGCCGGGACGCGCATCGATCTCTATCTGCCGCTGGGGGCGACGACCGCACCGGCGGCTGCGGCGACGGAATCGATTGCGCCCGACGCGACGCGCCACGCCGGCGTGGTGCTCCTCGTCGACGACGAGGCCATCGTCCGGCAGAGCGCGGCGGACATGCTCGCCGACCTCGGCTACGAGGTCATCGAGGCGGACTCCGCCGAAGACGCGTTGCGGCGCATCGAGAGCGGCGAGCCGTTCGACGTCCTCGTGACCGATCACCTGATGCCCGGCATGAACGGCACCGAACTCGCGCGCCAGGTGCGCGACCGCTGGCCCGGACGCTCCGTCCTCGTCATCTCCGGCTTCGCCGAGGCGGAAGGCGTCGCGGTGGATCTGCCGCGACTCACCAAGCCGTTTCGTCAGTCCGAACTGGCGCGGATGCTGACGAACCTGCTGCCGTCGGCACGACCGCCTCTCTCGAGCGGAAAGGCGGGGACCGCACCGTCCGCCCCGCCCGCCTGAGGCGCGCGCGCATCGCGTCCCGGTGATGACGGGCCACCGCCCGGCGCGCCAAGCGGCCCCAACGTGCGGGACGCGGGCGGGTGACGACGCTCAGGCCGCGCCGGACCGCGGCGCCTGCAGGTCGAGCCACATGTGGATCTTGGCGGCAAAGCCGTCGTCGAGCGCGACGGCCATCGGCTCCACGCCGTAGCGCGCGAAGCCGCACCGCAGGTACAGCGCTTCGGCCTCGCGATTGCCTTCGGTCACCGTCAGCGACACGGTCCGCACGCCGTCGCGCTGGCGCGCCTGGTCGAGCACGGCGACGACGAGGCGCTGGCCGATGCCCTGCTGCGTGTAGTCGGCGTGCACGTACATGCCGTAGAGCAGTGCCTTGTGACGCATCTTCGGCCGTTGCTCGAAGCTCAGTCCCGCGACGCCGACCAGGCGTCCTTCGTCGAAGCAGCCGACCACGATCTCCTCGGCCTCGTCGCCGTCCTTGACGCGGCCCTCCCACCACGTCATGGGAAACGGCTCGCGCTCGGCGACGCTGGCCGTGAACGCGACCGGATGCAGCGCGTACCCTTCGAGCATGAACTCGCGATAGGCGGTCGCATCGGACGACATCAAGCGACGGATCTGCATGCGTCGGGCGGTCGAGCCGCCGAAGAAAGGGAGGAACGGGTCCGCTGCGCACGAGACGGAGCGGAGAGCATGTGTCGCGGGGCCGGTCGGGCGCGACGCGGGTCGCCTCGCCCGCGGCGCAGCGGAAGACGGGCCGGTTCGGCTCGCCGAGCGTGCGGCGGGGTGAAGCCGCGATGATAGCGAATGGCCGGGGCTAGGCGGCCGTCGCAGGCACCCGGATGCAGGGTCGGGCCAGCGCCGTTGGCTCGAAACGACCGATCACCGCGGCCTGGCCGAAGCCGGCCGCGCGAAAGCGCCCGATCACGTCGTCGACCCCGTCGGGCGCCACCGCGACGAGCAGGCCGCCGCTGGTCTGCGGGTCGGCGAGCAGCAGCCGCTCCACCGGGTCGCAGCGCTCGTCGACGGACACATCGTCGCCGTAGCTGGCCAGGTTGCGATGCGAGGCGCCGGTGACGTGGCCGTCGAGGGCGAACGAGCGGGCCTGCGGCAGCCACGGGACACGGTCGAGGTCGACGACGGCGTCGAGTCCCGCGCCGCGACACATCTCGAGCAGGTGCCCGAAGAGGCCGAAGCCGGTGACGTCGGTCAACGCGTGGACCGCGGCGTTGCCTGCCAGCGCGCTGCCCACGACGTTGAGCTGCGTCGTCGTCGCGACCAGATCGCGGTAGTCGTCGTCGGCCAGGCCGGCCTTCTTGAGCCGGGCAGAGTAGACCCCGACGCCGAGCGGCTTGCCGAGCACCAGCGCGTCGCCGACCCGCGCGCCGCGGTTGCTCAGCACCGCGTCGGGCCGCACGCTGCCGATCGCGACCAGCCCGTAGATCGGCTCGACCGAATCGATCGTGTGGCCGCCGGCGATCGGGATGCCGGCGGCCGTGCACGCCGCCTGCCCGCCTTCGAGGATGCGCGCGATGGTCGTCGCGGACAGCACGGCGATCGGCATGCCGACCAGCGCCAGCGCGAACAGCGGCCGCGCGCCCATCGCGTAGATGTCCGACAGCGCGTTGGTCGCGGCGATGCGGCCGAAGTCGTACGGGTCGTCGACGATCGGCATGAAGAAGTCGGTGGTCGCGACGATGGCGTGCGTGTCGTCGAGCTTCCACACGGCGGCGTCGTCGCTGGTCTCGGTGCCGACCAGCAGCGCGGCGGGCAGCGGCAGCGGCGAAGAGCCGCGCGCACGCGCCAGCAGGTCGGACAGCACC
>CAHJXF010000184.1 GCA_903644065.1 Betaproteobacteria bacterium | reverse complement strand
CCAGCAGCCGATCGAGATACTGCAGCAGCGCGCCGGATTCGCAACGGAAGTCGCCGCATGCGTCGACGGCGATGCGCGGGGGAGGCGGCATCGCCTTGCCGGCGACCGCCGGGCGCGCCCAGAAACTCATTTGAAATAGAACTGACGCAGGTCGAGACCGTAGGCGCCCGACGGCAGGCCGCGCACGATCTTGATGTCGCTGCCGTCGGCCGCTTTCGGCTGCAGCAGCAGGTCTAGCGGCAGCGGGTCGTGGATCGGCCGCTTCGCGGCATCGGTCAGGATCAGCACGCGCGGTTCGAGCCGGCGGATGCGGTTGTGCGCCAGCACGGTCGCGACCTCGCCGCTGCTGAGCTCGACCAGCGAACCCGCGGGGAACACGCCGATCGCCTGGACGAACTGTTCGACGAGCGGTGCGTGATAGTGCGTGCCCGCCTGTCCGTACAGCACCTTGAGCGCCTCGTAGGCCGGCAGCGGCGGCGCGTACGGTCGCAGCGACGTCAGCGCGGCGAACGAGTCGGCCACGCCGGCCATCAGTCCGTAGATGGAGATCGCGGATCCGGCCAGGCCTTTCGGGTAGCCGCTGCCGTCCAGGCGTTCGTGATGCTGGGCGATGCCGTCGCGGACGTCCGGGTGCACCTCGCCCGACTCCTCCAGCGTGCGGATGCCCAGCTCCACGTGCTGCTTGACGCGCATGAATTCGGCGGCCGTCAGCTTGCCGGCCTTCAGCAGCAGGTCGCGCTCGACCTTGATCTTGCCGAGGTCGAGCAACAAGCCGATGGCGCCGAGATTGGCCAGCTGTTCCGGCGGGAAGCCGAGATGACGGCCGAGCTGCAGCAGATAGATCGCCACCTTGACGCCGTGCGCGTAGGTCGCCGCGTCCTCCGCGCGGATGCGCGCCACCCACAGCAGGGCATCCGGGTTGGCGATGGCGCTTTCCACCATGTTCTCGATCGCGCCGCCGAGACGGTCGAGGTTGACCTTCTCGCCGTCGGCGACCTGGCGCGTCACCAGTTCCAGGGTCGCGTCGGTGGACTGGTAGACCTCTTCGGCGCGCGCGATCTCCACTTCGATCGGCTTCATCTCGCCGTACAGCGTCGGGACCACGCCGGGCGGAATCAAGCCGGCCTTCTCGCGCTCCTCCGCCACCTGCCCGGCCGCTTCCGCGAAGCGGCCGAAGCGGCTGCGCAGGCGTTTCAGCCATCCCAGGGTCTCGAACTTCTTCGCCGTGACGTGCAGGTCCGGCAGATGCTCGAACGAGCCGGGGGCCGAATGCGTCGGATCGATGGTCACCGAACCGCACGCCTTCTTCAGCGTCTCGATCTCGTCGTCGTCGCGGACGCGAAACCCCTGCAACGGGAAGGGCGTGTCGCGCCAGGAGCGATCGAGGGCGGCGACGAACATGCCGATCTGTACCTGCGTGACGGGAATCTGGACGCTGTTGCGCAACATGGAAGCCTCGGGACCTTGCGGTAGCGGGACGCGACGCGCGCGCCGTGCAGGCGACGTCCGGTCCGGTGTCGATGCGCAAAGATAGGCTCGCAGGTCCGCTGCGAAGCGACGGACAGAGCGGTAAAAGGACGGCTGTTCGCGGTGGCCGCGCAGCCGCTACCCGTCTGCCGCCGTGCCGCGACGGCCGGACAGCGCGGTCGTCGCAAGTCGGCCCGCGGTCGTCGCGTCAGCGACCGAGCCGGCGACAGATCGCGGTCGACGGACCCGACTGGTTGAGCGTGTAGAAGTGGAAGCCCGGCGCGCCCTCCGCCAGCAGTCGCTCGCAGAGCGCGGCGACGACATCGAGACCGAAGGCCTTGATCGACGCGGTGTCGTCGCCGAACGACGCCAGCTTCAGGCGGATCCAGCGCGGGATCTCGGCGCCGCAACCGTCCGAGAAACGGGCGAGCTGCGTGAAGTTGGTGATCGGCATGATGCCCGGCACGATGCGTTGCCCGATGCCGTGGCGGCGGGCCTCGTCGACGAAGCGCAGGTAGGCGTCGCCGTTGTAGAAGTACTGCGTGATCGCCGAATCGGCGCCGGCCGCGAACTTGTCCGCGAGGTTGGCCAGGTCGTCGGCCGGCGACTTCGCGTGCGGATGCACTTCCGGGTAGGCGGCCACCTCGATGTGGAACCAGTCGCCGGTCTCGCGGCGAACGAACGCGACGAGGTCGCGCGCGAAGCGGAAGTCGCCGCGTCCCGCCGCACCGCTGCCCGACGGGAGGTCGCCGCGCAGCGCGACCAGCCGGCGCACGCCGAGGTCGCGGTAGCTGTGCAGCGTGTCGCGCATCTCGCCTTGCGAGGCGCCGACGCACGACAGGTGCGGCGCCGCGACGACGCCGTCCTCGTGCAGGTCGGTGATGGTCGCGAGCGTGCCTTCGCGCGTCGACCCGCCCGCGCCGAAGGTCACCGAGTAGAACTCCGGTGCGAAGCGCGCGAGGTCGCTTCGCACGACGCGCAGCTTGTCCACGCCCTCGGGCGTGCGGGGCGGGAAGAACTCGAAGCTGATCGCCGGTTCGGCGGCGGCGTCGGTCACGGCTTCAGTCCTCGCGCAACAGCAGCGACGACAGCAGCCACGAGATGACGCTGAAGACGATCGAGCCGAACACGCCGGCCCAGAAGCCGCCCACGTGGAAGCCGTGCAGCAGGTCGCCGGCGAACCAGAACAGCAGCCCGTTGATGACGAAGATGAACAGGCCCAGCGTCAACACGGTGGCCGGCAACGTCAGGATGACGAGGATGGGCCGGATGATCGTGTTGATCAGGCCGAGCACCAGCGCCGCGATCAACGCGGTGCCGAAACTGTCGACGGTGATCGACGGGATGACATAGGGCACGGCGAGCAACGCGACCGCGTTGATCAGCCAGACGAGGATGAGGCGCATGGAAGCTTCGGTGGCTCGACGTGTCACCCGGGCGAAGGCCGGGGCCCGGTCACGACTCGGGTCCCGGCCGCCGGGAAGACCGACGACAGGACTAGTACCGGTACGTGTCCTTCTTGTACGGACCGTCGGTCTCGACGCCGATGTAGCCGGCCTGCTCGGTGGTCAGCTCGGTCAGCATCGCGCCGAGCTTGGCGAGGTGCAGCCGGGCGACCTTCTCGTCGAGGTGCTTCGGCAGCACGTAGACGCCGACCGGATAGTCGGCGTTGCGCGTCCACAGTTCGATCTGGGCGATCGTCTGGTTGGCGAACGACGAGCTCATCACGAAGCTCGGGTGGCCGGTGCCGCAGCCCAGGTTCACGAGGCGACCCTTGGCCAGCAGGATGATCTTCTTGCCGTCGGGGAACGTCACGTGGTCGACCTGCGGCTTGATCTCGTCCCATTCGTAGGGCTCGAGCGACGCGACGTCGATCTCGTTGTCGAAGTGGCCGATGTTGCAGACGATGGCCTGGTCCTTCATCTTCGCCATGTGGTCGTGCGTGACGATGTGATAGTTGCCGGTCGCGGTGACGAAGATGTCGGCCTTGTCGGCCGCGTAGTCCATCGTCACGACCCGGTAGCCTTCCATCGCGGCCTGCAGCGCGCAGATCGGATCGATCTCGGTGACCCACACCTGCGCCGACAGCGCCCGCAACGCCTGCGCGCTGCCCTTGCCCACGTCGCCGTAGCCGCACACCAGCGCGACCTTGCCGGCGATCATCACGTCGGTGGCGCGCTTGATCGCGTCGACCAGCGACTCGCGGCAGCCGTACAGGTTGTCGAACTTGGACTTGGTGACCGAGTCGTTGACGTTGATGGCGGGGAACTTGAGCTCGCCCCGCTTGTGCATCTCGTAGAGCCGATGCACGCCGGTGGTGGTCTCCTCGGTCACGCCCTTGACGGCCGCGAGACGCACCGAGTACCAGGTCGGGTCCATCGCCAGCTTGGCCTGGATGGCGGCGTAGAGCTCGGTCTCTTCCTCGCTGCCCGGGTTCGCGATCAGCGACGCGTCCTGCTCGGCCCGTGCGCCGAGATGCAGCAGCAGCGTGGCGTCGCCGCCGTCGTCGAGGATCATGTTCGAGTAGACGCCGGTGCCGTCGTCGGCCTGGGTCCACTCGAAGATGCGATGGGTGTAGTCCCAGTACTCGGCCAGCGACTCGCCCTTGGTCGCGAACACCGGCGTGCCCTTGCCCTTGAAGCCGTTCCGCGCGATGGCCGCGGCGGCGTGGTCCTGCGTCGAATAGATGTTGCACGACGCCCAGCGCACTTCGGCGCCGAGCGCCTGCAGCGTCTCGATCAGCACGCCGGTCTGGATCGTCATGTGCAGCGAGCCGGTGATGCGCGCGCCGGCCAGCGGCTGCGCCGCGGCGAACTCGTGGCGGATCGACAGCAGACCGGGCATCTCGGTCTCGGCGATCGACAGTTCCTTGCGACCCCAGGCGGCCAGCGACAGGTCCGCGACCTTGAAGTCGGAGAAGTCGCTCTGGACGAACGGGGACTGCGACACCGGCGTGGGTTTCAATACAGCGCTCATCACGAGCTCCTATCTTTCGAATGAAGTCGTGAGCGCCGTTGCCATCGCGGACGGGGTGGACCACGAACCCGGCGGCGATGCGTCAAGCCTGGCAAGGTCGAACGCACCGACCTGTCGCAACGCTCCTTGACGCGGACGCGAATTCTAGCGCAGCGCCGACCGCATGGCCAGTGCGGACGCGTACGATCGCTTCCGGCGAGACCATCCGGGCGACCGACGACGTCGACTGGACCGGACGGCAGCCGCTCGGGCGGTCCGGTCGGGCGAACGAGCGCCCGACCCCGCTGACGTCGTACCGGACAGACGCGACCTTCGGGCGACGACGCGTGCGGCGCTCTCGCGATCCGGCGTCGCCGCGTCCTCGCGATCCCGTTCTCGGCCACTATCCGTCCACATCGGCGGGCGTCGGCGAAGGCGGACGCGCGTTGCCGCATGCGGGCCGCTCGCGTCGAGCGGTCTTCGATCAATCGAAAGGAACGAGCATGGCGAAGGTCCTGGTTCTCTACTACTCGAGTTACGGTCACGTCGAACGACTGGCCGGTGCCATCGCCGAGGGCGCGCGCGGCGCGGGGGCGCAGGTCGACATCCGGCGGGTGCCGGAGACGGCGCCGGCGGACGTCGCGAGGGCCGCGCACTACAAGCTCGACCAGTCGGCCCCCGAAGCCCGGGTCGACGAACTCGAGCACTACGACGCGATCGTCGTGGGGACCTGCACGCGCTACGGCCGCATCGCGTCGCAGATGGCCGCGTTCCTCGACCAAACCGGGTCGCTGTGGATGCGCGGTGCGCTCAACGGCAAGGTCGGCGGCGCCTTCGCGTCCACGGCGTCGCAGCACGGCGGCCAGGAGACGACGCTGTTCTCGATCATCACCAATTTGATGCACCTCGGGATGACCATCGTCGGGCTGCCGTACGGCCATCAGGGGCAGCTGACGATGGACGAGATCGTCGGTGGAACGCCGTACGGCGCGACGACGATCGCCGGCGGCGACGGGTCGCGCCAGCCGAGCGAGATCGAGTTGGCCGGCGCGCGCTTTCAGGGCGACATGATCGCGAAGACGGCGGCCAAATTGTTCGACTGAACGGGCTCGGCTCCGCTCGGCGGCGGTCGTGCCGAGTCGGACGGCTTCAGGCGTCGTTCGCGCTCAACGTGCGCTGCGCCATCCGCAGGTCGTCGACGAACTCGGCGTAGGCCGCAGCCTTCGCCGCTTCGTCGGGCAAGCGCAGCAGGTAAGACGGATGCACGGTCACCATCACGCGCGTGCGATGGCCGCCGATGACGTGTTCGAACACGTGGCGCCGGCTCTTCTGCACCGGCGTCACGCGACCGAAGACGCTCTGCGCGGCCGACGCGCCCATCGCGACGACCAGCGTCGGGGCGATGCGCGCCACTTCGGTATCGATCCACGGTCGACAGGCCCGGATCTCGGTCACTTTCGGCGTCTGGTGCAGGCGGCGCTTGCCGCGCAGCACGAAGCTGAAGTGCTTGACCGCGTTGGTCACGTAGAGCGTCTTCCGGTCGACGCCCGCTTCCTGCAGGGCCCGATCGAACAGCTGGCCCGCCGGACCGACGAAGGGTCGACCCGCGAGGTCCTCCTGGTCGCCCGGCTGTTCGCCGACGAAGACGATGCGTGCATCGGCCGGCCCCTCGCCGAAGACGACCTGCGTCGCCGGCTCCCACAGCGAGCAGGCGCGGCAACCCTGCGCCGCTTCGCGCAACGCCGCGAGGTCGAGACCGTCGGTGGGCGGCATCGGCTCGATGTCGGGCGTTTCGTCTTCGATATCGTGGGTCGGCATCGCATCGGTCCCTGTACGTGCCGCTGGCGTCGCATGGCCCGCGGCCCGCATCACGCGCTCGGTGCGGATCGGCGCCGCCTGCGGCACGGCGTCGATCATCGTGTCCATGCGGCGCTGCGCGGCCGCGGCCAGCGGTGCGATCAGCTCGGCCTCGGGAAGGTTCCGCCAATATTTCTTCGGCATGTGTCCCTGCATGGCCGCGAGCTTGAGCCGCGCCGGATTGAAGATGTTCGCGTAGTAGGTGCGCCACAGATCCTCGAGCGCGTCGTCGTCGGGCGCGTCGGCGCGCTGCGCGCCCGGGCCGAGGCTCAACGTCGCGCCGTCCCACGACGCGCTGCGATCCGGCGTCAGGATGGCCCAGCGCATCGCGGTGAAGCGCCGCGTGAAGAACGGCGCCACCGCTTCGACGATGTGGTGCGACGGCTCGAACCAGGCGACGAACCACGGCGCCAGCACGTTGAACTGATCGCCGTCGCGCATCGCGCGCTCCACCTGCGACGGTCGCGGCCGCGTGCCGGCCGACTCGGGCACGACGACCTCGCGAAAGCGCACGTAGGCCTTCATCTTGTGCAGGTCGCGGTGTACGGCCTTGACCATCGCGTCGACCCGCACGATGTCCGGATCGACGGCGATCTCCATCAGGCCCGGCTCGCGACGCAGGCGCCACAGCACGCGGTACAACAACGCGAAGCGGTCGGCGTCGCGGTGCAGGAGCGCGGCGGACGCGCGCTCCATGAACGAACGCGGGACGTTGAAGGCGGGGGCCGGGTCCGCCGCCGCCGGGACGGGCGCGCGTTC
>CAHJXF010000183.1 GCA_903644065.1 Betaproteobacteria bacterium | reverse complement strand
GGCTTCCGGTCGCGCAGCCGATGCCCGAGGTCGCGCCCCGGATCGCGCACGCGGGGCTCGATCTCCTGCCAGCGCCAGAAGCCGGCACCGCTCGCCGCGGCGATGCCGGCGACGCCGCTGCCGAGCAGGAAGCTGCGGCGCTTCATGCGGCGGCGGTCGGGGTCGTCGTGTGCGCGTCGCGCATCAGCGGATGAACTGGTGCCAGTCCTCGTCGAAGTAGCGCACCAGCGACTGGTTGTTGAGGCGGTTGGCTTCGACGGTCGGCCGCGGCATGTCGCTGGCGAAGCGGAACATCTCGGCCGTGGTCGCGGCATCGAGGTAGCGCATCGGCAGTCGGTAGCGTTGCGGCGGCACGAAGCTCGCGTCCCGCGACGCCAGCACGAAGCCCCATTCGCCGAACGACGGCACGTAGACGTGGTACGGCCAGGTGCGAAAGCCCGCCTCCTTCAGCGTCGCGTCGATCGACCAGTAGGCGCGCGGCGCGAAGTACGGCGACGTGGATTGAACGACGACCATGCCGTGCGCGGCCACGTGGCGCAGCAGCCCGCGGTAGAACGGCACCGAGTACAGCTTGCCGAGCGAGAAGCTCGACGGGTCGGGGAAGTCGACGACCACCGCGTCGAACATCGCGTCCACGGCGGCTTCGAGCCATAACGCCGCATCCTGGTTGACGACGGTCACGCGCGGGTCCGAGAACGATCCGTGGTTCAGCGCCACCAGCGGCTCCGACGACTTGAAGAGGTCGGTGACGCGATGGTCGAGATCCACCAGCACGACCTGCTTCACGTTCGCGTAGCGCAGCACCTCGCGCAGCGCCAGGCCGTCGCCGCCGCCCAGGATCAGCACGCGGCCCGCCCACGGCAGCGTCTCCATCATCGGATGCACCAGCGCCTCGTGATAGCGATGCTCGTCGCGCGACGAGAACTGCAGGTTGCCGTTGATGTAGAGGCGCAGGTCGTCCTTCCAGCGCGTGACGACCAGGCGCTGGTACGGCGTGGTGAGGGCGTGGACGATCTCGTCGCCGTACAGGCCGCGCTCGGACCAGTGGGTCAGCAGGTCGGCTGCGCCGAAGCCGGCGACCAGCACGACCATGACGAGCGACGCGCGCAGCACGCGGCCGCCGACGTCCTTCAACGAGTGGCGAAAGCGATGGATGGTCCAGAACGCGATGGCGACGTTGGCGATGCCGAACAGCAGCGCGGTGCGCGACAGGCCGAGCCGCGGCGCGAGCAGCAGCGGGAACAGCAGCGAGACGGCCAGCGCGCCGAGATAGTCGAAGGTCAGCACGCGGCTGACCAGCTCGGCGAACTTCGTGTCGCCGTCGTTGAGCGCCCGCATCACGAGCGGGATCTCCATGCCGACCAGCACGCCGATCGCGAACACCAGCGCGTACAGCACCGAGCGGAACGGCGCCGACAGCCATGCGAAGACCACGAACAGCGCCATCGCCGACAGGCCGCCGAGCAGGCCGACCAGCAGCTCGATGTCGACGAAGCGCGACAGCACGTCGTCGTCCTTCACGTAGCGCGACAGGTGCGAGCCCACGCCCATCGCGAACAGGTAGCAGCCGATGATGGTCGAGAACTGCAGGATCGAATCGCCCAGCAGGTAGCTCGACAGCGCGCCGGCGATCAGCTCGTACGCGAGCCCGCACGACGCGACGACGAAGACCGCGAGGATCAGCAGGCGGTCGGGCCCTGCCGGGTCGTTCGACGGCGCCTGCGCGCGCGCGCTCGACATGGCCGCGCCGTCAGCTCCGCTTGCGTCGCGAACGTTTCGCCGGCGTGCCCGACGCCGGCCCCGCGCTCGGCCGCAACCTGAGCATCAGGGGACCGTTCGTCCCGTCGGTCGCCTCGCGGTGTTCGAGGAAGGGCTGCTTGCGCATCAGGTCGCTGAGCTTGCGGAAGCCGTAGAGCCGCGTGTCGAACGACGGGTTGTTCTTGGCCATGTACGAGCCGACCGCCGAAAGCGTGGCCCAGCCTTCGTCGCGCGACACCGCGTCGAACGCCTGGCGAAGCGCGTGCTCGAGATCGGGCACGTCGTCGATCGCGACCTCGGCCGCCGCGCTGTCGACGTCCGTCGTGCCGCGCTTCAGCACCTCGAAGAACACGAAGCGGTCGCACGCGGCGCGAAACGCCTCGGGCGTCTTCCGTTCGCCGAGCCCGTAGACCACTTTCCGCGACTCGCGCAGCCGCGTCGCGAGCCGCGTGAAGTCGCTGTCGGACGACACGAGGCAGAAGCCGTCGACGTGGTCCGCGTACAGCAGGTCCATCGCGTCGATGATCAGCGACGCGTCGGTGGAGTTCTTGCCCTTCGTGTACGCGAACTGCTGGATCGGCTGGATCGCGTAGCGGTTGAGCTGCTCCTTCCAGCCGACCAGTTGCTGGCCCGTCCAGTCGCCGTAGGCCCGCTTGATCGTCGCGGTGCCGAACTTGGCGACCTCTTCCAGCAGCTCCTTGACCAGCGTGGCCGACGCGTTGTCGGCGTCGATCAGCACGGCCAGCTTCGGATTGTCGGTGGCGCCCATGCCGGCCTTCTTCGCGGATTGGCTCTTTCGATCGTGGCCGGACCGGTCCCGCGCCGCGCGACGGGAAGGGCGAAGCGCCTCGAAACAGCAAGCCCGCGATGATAAGCTCCCGGCTCCCCTTCGCCCGCAGGCCGCCCGCCCCATGCTCGCAGCCGTCGTCAGCTACGCGATCCATCTCATCGCCTCGGCCATCCTGCTCGGGGTCTTCTTCGTCGTCTACACGAAGCTCACGCCGTTCGACGAACTGGCGCTGATCCAGGCCGGCAAGGGCGCCGCGGCGCTGTCGCTGGCAGGCGCGCTGATCGGCTTCTCGTTGACGCTCGGCTCGGCCATCGTGCACAACGCGGGCCTCGGCGAGGTGCTGATGTGGGCCGTCGGCGCGATGGTCGTGCAGATCGTCGTCTACGCGGTGACCAGCCGGCTGCTGCACACGGTGCGTACCGAGATCGAGGCCGGCAACGTCGCGATGGGCGGCTTGATGGGCGCGCTGTCGCTGGTCGCCGGCATTGTCAACGCGGCGTGCCTGTCCTGATCGCTGCGGTCGCCCGTCCCGTCCCGTTTCGTTCGATGCGACTCCATCGTCGTTCCGTCGCCCGCCGTGCGAGCGCCCGCCGTGCGGCGCATCATCGCGCGGCGCCCCGCGTCCCGTCGGGACCCTTCATCTGATGTCGTTTCCAAGGAGTCGGCCATGAGTCTCGCGTCGTTCATCAAGAAACAGTTCATCGACATCCTCCAGTGGACGGAGGACACCGACGGCGTGCTGTCGTGGCGCTACCCGATGGAGGATCTCGAGATCCAGAACGGCGGCACGCTGGTCGTGCGGGAGTCGCAGGTCGCGGTGTTCGTCAACGAGGGGCAGGTCGCCGACGTGTTCGCTCCGGGCACCTACAAGCTGACCACGCAGACGTTGCCGGTGCTGACCTACCTGAGGAACTGGGACAAGCTGTTCCTGTCGCCCTTCAAGTCCGACGTGTACTTCTTCTCGACGCGCATCCAGACCGGTCGGCGCTGGGGCACGCAGCAGCCGATCACGATCCGCGACGCCGACTTCGGCATGGTGCGGCTGCGCGCCTTCGGGCTGTACTCGTATCGCGTCGCCGACGCCAAGGTGTTCCACAAGGAGCTGTCGGGCACGCGCGCCCTGTACACCCGCGACGACGTCGAGGAGCAGCTGCGCGGCATCATCCTGGCGACGATGGCCAACTCGATCGGCAGCTCCAAGGTCAACTTCCTCGACATGGCGGCCAACCAGACGCTGATGGCGAGCCAGGTCAAGGGCGACCTCGCGACCGCGCTCGGCAAGTACGGCCTGGCGCTCGACGAGTTCAACGTGGCGAGCGTGTCGCTGCCCGAGGAGCTGCAGGCCGCGCTAGACAAGCGCATCTCGATCGGCATGGCCGGCGACCTCGCCAAGTACACGCAGTACCAGACCGCCAACGCGATCCCGATCGCGGCGGCGAACGAGGGCGGCATCGCCGGGATCGGGGCGGGCCTCGCCTCGGGGATGGCGATCGGTCAACAGATGGCGCAGGGCCTCGCGAACGGCCTGAACCAAGGCGTGGCGAACGGTCTGTCGGGGGCGCAGAGCGCGTCCACCAACGCCGTGACCGGCACGCAGAACGTCGGCGGTCCCGCGGCGTCGGCCGACGATCCGGCCGCGCGGCTCGAGAAACTCAAGGGCCTGCTCGACAAGAGCCTGATCTCGCAGGCCGAGTTCGACGGCGCGAAGGCCGAGGTGCTGAAGCGTCTTGTGGGCTGAGGCGCCGTCGACGGTCGACTTGCGCATGTCGGCTCGCTCTCGCGCCCGCGACCCCGGGCCGGCGCCGGCACACCGGCTCGGCGGCCATGCGGCTCGCATGATCGCCCGGCCCGCGCGATCGGATCGCTGAAGCGTTCGCGACGATGAACACGATCTCGTGTCCCAGCTGCGGCGCGCCGGTGACCTTCCGCTCGGCGGCCTCGGTGATGGCGGTGTGCGGCTACTGCAGCTCGACGTTGATCAAGGACGCCGAGTCGGTCCGCAACGTGGGCCGGATGTCGGAGGTCCTCGAGGATTTCTCGCCGCTGCAGATCGACGCGTCGGGCACCGTCGACGGGCGCGGCTTCACGATCGTCGGCCGCATCCAGCTGCGCTACGCCGCGGGTTTCTGGAACGAGTGGTACGTGCTCGACGACCACGGCGACGGCGCCTGGCTGTCCGACGGGTCGGGCCAGTACACGTTCACGCGCCGGGTCGAGCCGTCCGCGTTGCACGGCGTCGCGCTGCCGCCCTTCGAAGGTCTCGCGCCCGGCACGCCGCTCGACCTCGGCCGGGTGCCCAACGGCGGCCCGCTGCGCTTCATCGCCGGCGATGTGCGCAGCGCGCAGTGCACCGGCGGGCAGGGCGAGCTGCCGTTCGTGGTCGGCGCGGGCTACGCGGCGCGGGTCGCCGACTTCCGCCGCGGCGGAGACTTCGTCACGCTCGACTATTCGGACGAGACCGGGGCCGCGGGCGGATCGGCCGCGCCCGTCTCGCCCGTCCTGTATCGCGGTCGTTCGTTGACGCTCGACGAACTTCACCCGCAACTGCTGCGCGACCCCGCGACCATCGCGGACGCGGCCGGTCGCATCAAGGGCAAGGTCGCGAACCTCGAATGCCCGTCGTGCGGCGCGTCGATCGCGTTCTCGCCGGGCGCCACGTCGCACCTGCTGTGCCCCGCCTGTCATGCGTCGCTCGACGTCGCCGGCCCGGTCGCCGAAGTGCTGTCGGCCGCGAAGCGCATCGACGCCGTCAGGACCACGGTGGCGCTGGGCGCCACGGCGACCATCGCCGCGGTGACGTACACCGTCATCGGCCTGATGCGGCGCGCCGAGGTCGGCGAGGACGCGAGCGCGTGGACCGAGTACCTGCTGTACGCGCCGCAGAAGGGCTTCACGTGGCTGGTCGAGACCGACCAGGGCTGGGAGCGCTCGCAGGTGCTCGACGCGTGGCCCGACTGGGTCGCGGCGAACCAGGCGGTGCTCGACGGCGAGACGTACTCGTTGCTGTACGACTACCGGTCGGTCGTGCAGTACGCGGCCGGCGCGTTCAACTGGCGCGTCGAGGTCGGCGACACCAACCGCATCACCGAATTCGAGCGCGGTTCCGTGAAGCTCG
Source organism: Betaproteobacteria bacterium (assembly GCA_903644065.1). Classification (GTDB taxonomy): domain Bacteria; phylum Pseudomonadota; class Gammaproteobacteria; order Burkholderiales; family Burkholderiaceae_D; genus CAHJXF01. The sequence continues at coordinate 1,405 of CAHJXF010000183.1, read as the reverse complement.
CGGCCGAGTCGGACGCCGCCGAGTTGACCTGGTCGCGCTCGACGCCGGCGACGGCCGCCGACCTCGCGGCATGGTTCGGCACGCAGGTCGACGCGGCGGCGCTGCCGAGCGGTCCGCCGTCGCTGTCCGGTCCGCCCACGGGCGGTTATCGCCGCATCGCGAAGTGGCTGACGATCCTGTTGCTCGCCGTCAACGCGATTCCCATCCTGTTCGCGCCCGGTCGCGCGTTGATCATCGTGATCCTGGCCACCATCGGCCTGTATTTTCCCGCGTGGCTGATGGACCTCGCCGCCGACAGGAAAGGCACGTGACGATGCGCGCACGGAGATTCGTCCTTGGGTAAGTACATCCTCTACGGCCTGCTGGTGGTGGGCGCCACGTCGCTCAGCAACTGGGTCCTGCTCGGCAAGAGTACCGGCGCCGCCGGCGGCTACGGCTCGCGCGGCGGCGGCTGGGTCGGCGGCTCGAGCGGCGGCTGGAGCTCGTCGGGTAGCGGGCACAAGTAGCGATGGCCGCGCCCGTCGCTCGTGCCTCGCCCGATGTGCCGGCCGGCAGCGGTCGCGACGCGGCCGTCTATCTTGCCCGGGGAACGCACTGGCTGATCGACTGCTTCGGTGTCGACGCCGGGCTGCTCGCCGACGCCCGGCGTCTCGAGACGGTGCTGTGCGCCGCGGCGGACGACGCGGGGGCGCGTCGCCTGTTCCAGCACTTCCATCGCTTCGCGACCGACGCCTCGGCCGCGACCGGCGTCACCGGCGTCGTGCTGCTGGCCGAGTCGCACGTGACGATCCACACCTGGCCGGAACGACGCTTCGCGGCGATCGACCTGTTCCTGTGCGGCGACACCCGGCCCGATCGCGCCCTGGCGCGCATCGAGCGGGAGTTCGCGCCCGAACGGGTCGTCACGTCGCGGAACGCGCGGGGCGAAGCCGGCCCGGTCCCGCCCGACGGCGAGCGGGGAAGCGTCAGCCCCTGAAGACGGCCGGACGCTTCTCGCGAAACGCGGTCACGCCTTCGCGGAAGTCCGGTTGTCGACCCATCAGCGCCTGCATCGACCGCTCGGCATCGAGCTGATCGGCCAGCGCGTGGCCGGCCGCGCGATCGATCAGCGTCCGCGTGACGACGAGCGCCCTGGTGGGTGCGGCGGCGAGCCGGGCCGCGTACCCGTCGACCTGAGCGATGAAATCCGCATCGTCGACGCAGGCCCAGATCAGCCCCCACCGTTCCGCGGTCGCCGCATCGATCTTCTCCCCGAGCATCGCCAGCCCGAGCGCGCGGGCCTGGCCGATGCGCTGCGGCAGGAAGAACGTGGCGCCGGCGTCCGGGACGAGGCCGATGCGCGCGAACGCCAGCACGAAGCTCGCGGAACGTGCCGCGACGACCAGGTCGCCGGCCAGCGCCAGGC
>CAHJXF010000182.1 GCA_903644065.1 Betaproteobacteria bacterium | reverse complement strand
CGTGAGCGGCATCTTCGTCCTGCTCTCGGCGGTGCTCTTCGCCGGCGGCCGCGTGGTCTTGCATCGCGCCTTCGAGCCGGAGGCGACCTTGCGCACCATCGCGGCGGAGAAGGTGACCCTCAACTTCGCCGTGCCCACGATGATCCTCGCGCTGGTGCAGTCGCCGAGCTTCGCCGCCACCGATCTGTCGTCGCTTCGTTCGGTCATCGTCGGCGGCGCGCCCACGCCCGAATCGCTCCTGCGGCGCGCGCAGGCCGGGCCGTTCACGCGACAGGTCGGCCAGCGCCGCGAGGAACGCCGGTCCCGCGGCGCCGAGGCGTTCGGCGCGATCGATCCACAGCAGGGCGTCGAGCGTGCCGTCGAGGACCTGTCGCCCGAGCGGGCCATGCCGGGTCAGCAGCGTCGTCAAGGCCAAGGGTCCATCGATCACGATGGGCAGCGGCGCGAGGGCGGCGCCGCGCCAGCGCTCGACGACGACGGTACCGGTCTCGTTCCTCGGCACCGCGCGCGACAGGCCGGCGAGCGTCCATCGCGGGTCGCCGCTCACCGCTCCGGCCAGATGCAGCGCGAGGTGCAGGATCGACGTGCGTTTGCCGCAACCGCTCGGGCCGGTCAGCAACAGCAGCCGTTCGCGGTCCGCCGCTTCGAGCACCGTGTCGTGCACCGGCGCTCGCCCGGCCTGGCCGGCCTGCAGCTTCCGCAGTCCCTTCGCCTCGCGATCCTCTGCGGTGTAGTCGACCAGCAGCGGCACGTAGCCTTCCGCGATCGACACCGCTCGTCGACCGTCGGACGTGATGCGGTACGAGAGCGGCGTCGTCGCGAACGCGTCGATCAGCTCGCGACAGGCGGCCACGACCGCATTGGCGACCATCACGTCGTCGGCACGAACAGGCCAGCGACCTCGGGATCGCGAAAGCGCTGGATCTCGATCGCATAGCCGTGCGGGTCGCGAAAGAAGAAGTGCTCGCAGTAGGTGCCGACGAGGATGTCGGACAGGCCGTCGACCGCGGCCGCCCGCATCCGCGCATGCCACGCCGGCACGTCGTCGACGACCATCGTCAGCAACACGGCGCTTTCCGGCCGATGGGGCAGGTGGCCCTGTCGGCCGTCGACGATGCCGAAGTAGCCGTGCGCGCCGCTGCGGTAGATGCGCGCCATGCCCTGGTCGAGCACCAGCTCGAAGCCGAGCGTTCGTTCGTAGAACGGCACGACGGCGGCGAGGTCGGGGTAGTAGAAGAACGTGATCGTGTAAGCGGCTTGCATCGCGAGGCTTTCGAGAGACTTCAACGGACCAGATCGAGCAGCCCCTGGTGATCGAGCGCGAGGCCGGGCGTGCCGGCGCGCGATACCGCGACCTCGACCGGATGGAACAGGAACAACCACGGTGGATCGCGCTGCAGTAGGGCGAGGCAACGGCCGTAGGCTTGGGCCCGCGGACCGTCGTCGAGCGCTTCGTTGGCAGCGACGATCGATGCTTCGACGTCGGGGTTGTCGTAGCCCTGCCACCAGGTGCCGCGCACGCGGCTGGCGATCTTGTCGTCGAGCACGCGAAACGTGCTGCGCGGCGACGAATCGAAGATCGCCACGTCGCCCATCGCCTTGTCGCCGATCTGCCGGGCGTAGGTCGGTCGATCGACCTCGACGTCGATGCGCACCGCGAGGCCCACGTCCTCTAGCATGCGGCCGACCATCGCGGTGATCGCGTCCGCGCGGTGCGGCATCGAGCGCGGCGTCCGCAAGACGAGCGGCTCGAGCGCCGTCGTCGCGTCCGCGATCTCGAAGAGGCGCTTCGCGTCGTCCGCGTCGTGGGCGATCGGCGCGAGGCCGGCTTCGGCGAAGCCGAGGTGATGGGGACTGACGACCGTGGCGGCCGGGATCGCCAGCCCGTGCAGGAGCGTCGCGATGATCCGCGGGCGATCGACGGCCCGGTTGATGGCGAGCCGTGCCGACGGCGAACGGAACAGGCCGCGCGTGCAGTCGAGGTAGCTCATCACCGACAGCGTGTTGACCGCGTGCTGCCAGTGCAGCGTCTCGTCGGCCGGGATCGGGTGGTCCATGCGTTCGAGATTGAGCGCCGCGTCGCAGTCGCCGTCGCGCACGCGGCGCCATCGTTCGCTCGCGGCGGGACACGCGACGAACCGCAGCCGCCGCGGTGACGCCCCGTCGGCGACGCGCTCCAGCGTCGCTTCGCGCCCGGCGGTGAAGTCGGCGACGCGGTACGGACCCGTGCCGATCGTCGCGGCGCCACGTTCGTCGAGGCGGCCGGGATAGAACTCGGAGAAGATGTCGACGATGTCGCCGAGCGGTCGCGGGCTCGTCAGGTCGACCCGGTCGACCGCGCCGGCGCAGAGCATCACGCCGGCCAGATAGCGGGCGTAGGGCCAGGGCATGCCGAAGGTGTCGACCGCGCCGCGCAGCCGCTCGACGAACGCGATCACGTGGTCCGCCGTGCACGGCATGCCGTCGTGGAAGCGCGCGGCGGGACGCAACCAGAAGCGCCACGCCCGACCGTCGTTCGAATGCGACCAGCGAGCGAACAGTCCCGGTCCGGCCCGTCCGTCCTTCCAGCGGCACAGCGGCTCGAGGACGAGGTTCTTGAGCGTCAGGATGCTGGTGTCGTCGGTGACGCGGTCGGGCCCGAGGAAGTCCACCTTCTCGAGCGCGACGGTGAACGCGGGGCTCGTGGCGAAGCTCGTCGTCGTCGTCGTCATCGCTCGCGACGCTGGCGCGGGTCGAAGCGGTCCGACAGCGCGTCGCCGATCAGGTTGCACGCCAGCACGGTGACGAAGATGGCGACGCCCGGCGCCAGCGAGACCCACGGTGCGTCGTCGATGTAGGCGAGGTTGGCGGCGAGGTCGCTGCCCCATTCGGGCGCGGGGGGCTGGGCGCCCAGCCCGAGGAAGCCGAGGCTCGCCGTTTGCAGGATGGCGCTGCCGACCGACAGCGACGCCTGCACGAGCAGCGGACCGATGCCGTTCAGGAACACGTAGCGGACCAGGATGCGCGGCGTGGGGACGCCGATCGAGATCGCTGCCGTGACGAACGGTCGGGCCGCGACGCTGATCGCCTGGGCCCGCGCGAGCCGGGCGAACTGCGGCGCGAGCACGATGGCGACCGACAGCATCGCGTTGCCCAGGCTGGGGCCGAAGGTCGCGGTGAGCACGATGGCGAGGACCAGCGACGGGAACGACAGCAACGCGTCGACCAGCCGCATCATCGCGTCGTCGACGAAGCCGCCGAAGAAGCCGGAGATCGTGCCGTAGATGGTGCCGGCCGCGAACGCCAGCGCGACCACGCCGAAGCCGATCAGCAACGTGTAGCGGGCGCCGAAGACCAGGCGCGCGAAGACGTCGCGGCCGAACGCGTCGGTGCCGAGCGGATGCGGCCATCCGGGCGCGGCGAACTTGTGGAAGATGTCGATGGCCGTCGGTGGATATTGGCTGAGCGCCCGCGGCAGAACGAGGCCGATCGACAGCGCGACGAGGATCGCTCCGCCGACGGCGGCGAGCCGGTTGTCGCGCAGGACTTCGCGCGCTCCGTCGATGTGTTCGCGCAGCGTCATCCGCGCCGTCTCGTGCGCGGGTCGAGCACGCCGTGCAGCACGTCGACCGCGAGCGCGACGACGATGAACACCAGCGCGAACAGCAGCGTGGTGCCCTGGATCACCGGGTAGTCGCGATTGCGGATCGCGTCGAACATGTAGCGGCCGATGCCCGGCCACGAGAAGACGGTCTCGGTCAGGATCGCGCCGCCCAGCATCTCGGCGAAGTTCAGCCCGACGATCGTCACGGCCGGCAGCAGGCCGTTCCGCAACCCGTGCGCGAACAGGACCCGCCGCTCGGACGCGCCTTTCGCGCGCGCGGTGCGGATGTAGTCCTCGCGCATGACCTCGTTCATGCTCGATCGCACGAAGCGCATCAGCACGGCGGCGAGATAGGCCGCGAGGACCAGGCTCGGCAGCACGAGATGGCGGAGCGCGTCCCGGGCCGCTTCGAGATCGAGCGTCAGCAAGCCGTCGAGCACCGCGAAACCGGTCACCGACTCGGTCACGTCGAAGGGGCTCAGGCGGCCGGAGATCGGCAGCCAGCCGAGCTGGATGCCGAACACGAGCTGCAGGATCAGCGCGATCAGGAACGCGGGCATCGAGACACCGGCCAGCGAGACCACGCGCAGCACGTGGTCGGTCGGGCGATCGGCGCGAGCCGACGACCAGACGCCGAGCGGAATGCCGACCAGCAACGCGATGGCCGTCGCGACCAGCGACAGCTCGATCGTCGCGGGCAGCCGCTGCAGGATCTCGTCGACGACCGGACGTCCGGACTTGAGCGACGTGCCGAGGTCGCCGTGGGCCAGCTGCGCGAGATAGGCCGCGAACTGCACGGGTGCCGAGCCGCCCAGCTTCAGCTGCGCGCGCAACGCGGCGATCTGCTCGTCGGTGGCGCCCGGTCCGAGCAGCGTGACGGCGGGGTCGCCCGGAATCAGCCGCGCGAGCGAGAAGACGATGACGAGCACCAGCGCCAGCACCGGGACGACGCCGACGACACGGCCGAGGAGGAAGCGGGTCATGGTCGTTCGCCGTCGCTAGCGCTTGTAGACGCTCCAGTACTCGGACAGTGGCGGCGCGCTGCCGACCAGGAGTCCCTGCACGGCCTTCCGCTTGAAGACGACGACGCGATTGCTGAACAGGTACACGGCCGGGACGCGCGCCACGAGCGTCTGCTGGATGCGACCGTAGAGCCGCTTGCGCGACGCGTCGTCGACACTCGACTGAGCCTCCAGGATCAGCGCGTCGAGCAGCGGGTCGGTGGGCATGCGGAAGGTCATCGACGCGTCGGCGAGCATGGACAGGTAGCCCACCGTGATGTGGGCGTCGGGATCGTTGTACCAGGGCTGACGGCCTTCGAGCGCGATGTCGAAGCGGCCCGCGACGTGCAGCGCGCGAAAGCTCGGGAACTCGGTCTGACGCACGGTGACGTCGATGCCGACGTCGGCGAAGTCGGCTTGCAGGAAGGTGGCAACGCTGGCCCACAGGCTGCCCTGGAAGGTATACAGCGTGAGCCGCAGGCGACCCGGCGGGTAGCCGGCCTCGGCCAGCAGCCGGCGCGCCCGGGCGGGATCGTAGGTCGGCGCGGCGCTGCGCAGGCCTTCGTCGAAGGCCCAGTTGTTCGACGGCAGCGGTCCGTACACGCGGTCGGCCAGACCCACCAGCACGCCGTCGATCAAGCCGCGATAGTCGACCGCGGCAGCGAGCGCCTGGCGCACGCGCAGGTCGTGCACCGGGCTGTCGACGCGGTTGTTGTTGAAGTCGAGCTGGCGGACGATCTGGCTCTGGACCTCGATCACGTCGATGTTCGGATCGCGCCGCAGCGACGCGACTTCTTCGCCGGGGATCGACGACAGCTGCCCGCTCTGGTGGCCGATGTCGATGCCGCCGTACTTGAGCTCGAGCCGGCGGGTCGACGCATCGGGGATCACGCGATAGATCAGGCGTTCCAGCTTCGCGGGACCGCGGAAGTAGCCGGGGTTGCGATCGAGCACGACGCTGGTGTCGGCGCTGTAGCTGCGAAACGAGAACGCCCCGGTGCCGACCGGATGCCGCTCGAAGCTCGCGCCGTAGCGCGCCACCGCGGCGGGACTGACGATCGCCGCCTGCGGTTGCGCGAGCAGCGACAGGAACGCGGAGGTCGGCGCCGTGAGCCGGATCGCGACGTGCAGCGGATCGAGCACGGCCACCGACGCGATCAGGCCGAAGCTCTGCCGCATGAAGGGATTGAGCTTCTGCGTCCGTTCGATCGAGAACTTGACGGCCGCCGCGTCGCACGGCGTCCCGTCCTGGAAGCGCACGTCCGGTCGCAGCGCGAAGGTGAGCAACCTGCCGTCGGCGGAGACGGTCCAGCCGCTGGCGAGACGACCCTCGAGTCGCTGGAACGTCGGTGGCGCCCAGGCGACCAGCGTGTCGAAGACGTTGAGGATGATCTCGCTGCCGATCGGTTCGGCCGTGTTGGTCCCCGGGTCCAGACTCGACGGATCGGACGGGACCGCGACGACCAGCGTGTCGCGAGGTTCGCTGATGCGGGCCTCTGCGCTCGGGCCGAGCGGCAGGATCGCGAGCCAGGCAGTGCCGAGCCGCAGCAGCGCACCGCCCAGGCGACGCGTCCGCCGTCGCCGTCGCTTCAACGGTGAAACCGGGATCGACCCGAAATCGGAATCAGGGTGGAAATCGCAGGTATCGATGGTCCCTCCGGGTGCCCGCCACCGATGCTCGACCGTGGCGGCAGTATCGAAAGGTCGTCGGTCGAAGTCATATACCCTTTTGTGATCGATCCTTAATGTCGTGTTATCCCGCCGGACGCCGCCGTGCGCCGTCGATCTCGCGTCACGGGCGGATCGTCGTCGACTGCAGGCATAACACGGCGCTCATCATGCGCGACGTTTCGGCAACACCCGCCGCGCCGCCCGGCGCTAGAGTCGAGGCGCAGCACTGTGCGTGAACGCCTCGACCGGAGCTCTTCGATGCCGCCCGTCATCTACGTCATCAACCCCAACAGTTCGACCGACGTCACCGCGGGCATCGACGCCGCGATGGCGCCGTTGCGCGTCGTCGGTGGGCTTTCGATCGAATGCCTGACGCTGGCGGAAGGACCGCCCGGCATCCAGACGCAACGCGACGTCGACGGCGTGGTCGTCCCGCTGCTGGCGCTCGCCCGCTCGCTCGAAGCGCGCGCCGCGGCCTTCGTGATCGCCTGCTTCAGCGATCCGGGACTGCACGCGCTGCGGGAGGCCACGGCCAAACCGGTCTTCGGCATCAGTGAGTCGGCCGCGCTCACCGCGATGACGCTCGGTCAGACGTTCGGCGTCATCGCGATCCTGGGCACCTCCATTCCGCGACATCTGCGGGGGTGGGGCGCGATGGGCATTCGCGACCGGCTGGCCGGCGAAGTGGCGATCGGCGTCGAGGTCACGGACCTCGCTCGAGGCGGCACGCTCGACCGCATGATCGCCGCGGGGATGCGCCTGCGCGACGAGCACGGCGCCCAGGTGCTCGTGATGGGTTGCGCCGGCATGGCCGGCTTTCGCGATGCGCTGCAGGCGGCGGTC
>CAHJXF010000181.1 GCA_903644065.1 Betaproteobacteria bacterium | reverse complement strand
CGTCTGGATGGGGACCACCGCGTGCATGCGCTGCCGCTGCCCGACGGCTGCGACGACGGCACCTTCGTCGCGCCGACCGTGATCGAGATCGACCGCATCGACGATCTTCCCGGCGAGGTGTTCGGTCCGGTGCTGCACGTGCTGCGCTGGTCGTTCGGTACGCTCGACGCGTTGATCGACGCGATCGACGCGACCGGCTATGGGCTGACGATGGGCGTGCACAGCCGCATCGACGAGCACATCGACCGGGTGGCGCGCCGCGCGAAGGTGGGCAACCTCTACGTCAATCGCACGCTGATCGGCGCGACCGTCGGCGTCCAGCCGTTCGGCGGCGAGGGCCTGTCGGGGACCGGACCGAAGGCCGGGGGACCGTTCTACCTCGCGCGCCTCGACGGCGGCCGCGGCGCCCATCGCTTTCGACCGTCGAGCGGCGAGCCGCTCGACGACGAGCCGCCGCTCGCGGCCTTGCGTACGGCCCTCGCGCATTGCGACGGCATCGCGGACGACGAACGCATCGCCCTCTCGGCGTACTGCACGCGCTGCGAAGCGGCCGCCGCGGGCCTGACCACGATGGCGCTGCCCGGGCCGACCGGCGAGAGCAACACGCTGCGCCTGCGGTCGCGCGAGACGGTCGGCTGCCTGGCGACCGATGCGCTCGTCCTGGTGCGGCAACTGATCGCCTGTCGCGCGGTCGGCATCGTGCCGGCGCTCGACGCGACGCGGCTGCCGCCGCCGCTCCGGCGGTTCGCTCGGCCCTGGGACGGCGCGGTCGACTCGTTGCCCACGCTCGATGCACTGCTCGTCGCGCTCCCCGCCGAAGAACGAACGCGCACCAGACAGGCTTGCGCTGCCCGGCCCGGCCGCCTCGTGGCGGTGCTCGTCTGGGACCGGAGCACCGAGCCCGTGCTCCATCTGTGGCGCTTGAAGCGCGAGTCGGCCGAGAGCGTCAACACCGCCGCGGCCGGAGGGAACGCGTCGCTCATGACGCTGATCGAAACCTGACCGGGTCCGCCCTCGTCGTCGCACCAGGATCGGCGGCTGCTACCATGCCCCGCGTTTGGGCATGGCATTTGCATCAACACGGCGGGCGGTCGCCTCCAGGGACGGCGGCCGGTCGCAACGCCTCGATCGAAGCTGGACGAAAGGAGCGCCGCTCGCGCGGACCCGCATGGACATCTTCATTCAGCAGATCCTCAACGGCCTCGTCCTCGGCAGCATCTATGCGCTGATCGCCCTCGGCTACACGATGGTGTACGGCATCCTCAACCTGATCAACTTCGCGCACGGCGACGTGCTGATGGTCGGCGCGCTGACGGCCTACGCGGTCGTCACCGCCCTGCACGGCGTGGCGCCCGGCGTGCCCGGGCCCGTGTTGCTGGTCGCCGGCCTGCTGGTCGCGATCCCGGTGTGCATCCTGGTCAACGTCGCGATCGAACGCATCGCCTATCGGCCGCTCCGCAACGCGCCCCGCCTCGCGCCGCTGATCACCGCGATCGGCGTGTCGATCATCCTGCAGACGGTGGCGATGATCGTGTTCGGGCGCAACTACAAGGTCTTCCCGCCGCTGCTGCCCAACGACTCGATCGAGGTCGCTGGCGCGCTGATCACCCCCACGCAGATCATGATCCTGATCGTGGCCGCGCTGATGATGACCGGCCTCGTCCTGCTGGTCGAGCGCACCAAGCTCGGCCGCGCGATGCGCGCCACCGCCGAGAACCCGCGCATCGCGAGCCTGATGGGCGTGGACGCCAACTCGGTGATCGTGGCCACGTTCGCGATCGGCGCCGCGCTGGCCGCGGTCGCGGGCGTGATGGTGGCGGCCAACTACTCGGTCGCGCACTTCTACATGGGCTTCCTGCCGGGACTGAAGGCGTTCACGGCCGCCGTGCTGGGCGGCATCGGCAACATCTACGGCGCGATGGTGGGCGGCCTGATCCTGGGCATCGTCGAGGCGCTCGGCGCCGGCTACATCGGCGACCTGACCGACGGTTTCCTCGGCAGCAACTACCAGGACATCTTCGCGTTCGTGGTGCTGATCATCGTGCTCACGCTCCGGCCCTCGGGGATCATGGGCGAACGCGTGGCGGATCGCGCATGAGCACCGCCGTCGAAGCCACTCAGCCCGTCGACGAGGCGCTGCCGCTCGGCGCCCCGACCAAGCGGGCCTACAAGGGCCTGGTCCTGCTGACCGTGGCGTTGCTGATCGCGCCGATCGTCGCCGGGCAGGCCGGCGACTCGTGGGTGCGCATCCTCGACTTCGCGCTGCTCTACATCATGCTGGCGCTCGGCCTCAACATCGTCGTCGGCTTCGCGGGCCTGCTCGACCTCGGCTACATCGCGTTCTATGCGATCGGCGCCTACCTCTGCGCGCTGCTCGCGTCGCCCCAGTTCGCGACCGTGCTGCAGTCGTTCGTCGACAACTATCCGGACCTCGGCAACTGGCTGGTGGCGGTGTTCGGTCCGGGTATCGCGGAGAACGGCATCCACCTGCCGATCTGGGTGATCGTGCCGCTCAGCGCCGCGCTCGCCGCGTTGTTCGGCGCCCTCCTCGGCGCGCCCACGCTGAAGCTGCGCGGCGACTACCTCGCGATCGTCACGCTCGGCTTCGGCGAGATCATCCGCATCTTCATGAACAACCTGAACTCGCCGGTGAACATCACCAACGGGCCGCAGGGCATCCTCAACATCGAGCCGAAGCTGGTCGGCGACGTGTCGTTCCGCCAGCCGATCGAGCTGTTCGGCTTCACGGTCTCGGTGGTGCAGCTCTACTACTACCTGTTCCTCGCGCTGGTGGTGGTCATCGTGTTCTTCTGCATCCGCCTGCAGAACTCGCGCATCGGCCGCGCGTGGGTCGCGATCCGCGAGGACGAGATCGCGGCGAAGGCGATGGGGATCAACACCCGCAACGTCAAGCTGCTCGCGTTCGCCATGGGCGCGTCGTTCGGCGGCGTGTCGGGCGCCATGTTCGCGGCGTTCCAGGGCTTCGTCTCGCCCGAGTCGTTCGGCCTCCTCGAGTCGATCGTCGTGCTGGCGATGGTGGTGCTGGGCGGCATGGGGCACATCCCCGGCGTGATCCTGGGCGGCGTGCTGCTGGCCGCGTTTCCCGAGGTGCTGCGCCACGTGGCCGTGCCGGCGCAGAACGCGCTGTTCGGCCACGTCGTCGTCGACGCCGAGATCATCCGCCAGCTGCTCTACGGCATGGCGATGGTGGGCATCATGCTGTTCCGTCCCGCCGGCCTGTGGCCGTCGCCCGAGCACGGCCGCGGGCTGGGCGGCGCGAAGGGCAAGCGCGCCGCGGCGGAGGGCGCCTGATGGGGGCGACCGCAGCGGCGCTACCGGTCCGCGTCGCCCCGGATCCCGCGAAAGCGAAGGTCATGCTGTCGATCAAGGGCGTGAACAAGCGCTTCGGCGGCCTGCAGGCGCTGTCGGACGTCGGCGTCACGATCCGCGAGGGCATGATCTACGGGCTGATCGGCCCGAACGGCGCCGGCAAGACGACGTTCTTCAACGTCATCACCGGTCTCTACCAGCCCGACTCGGGCAGCTTCGAACTCGACGGCGCGCCGTACTCGCCATCGGCGCCGCACGAGGTCGCGAAGGCCGGCATCGCGCGAACGTTCCAGAACATCCGGCTCTTCGGCGAGATGACCGCGATCGAGAACGTGATGGTCGGTCGCCACGTGCGCACGCGCGCCGGCGTGTTCGGCGCGGTGTTGCGGACACCGGGGGCCAGGCGCGAGGAGCGGGCGATCCGCGAACGCGCGATGGAACTGCTCGACTACGTCGGCGTGGCGCGCTATGCCGACTTCCGCGCGCGCACGCTGTCGTACGGCGACCAGCGTCGTCTCGAGATCGCACGCGCGCTGGCCACCGAACCCAAGCTGCTGGCGCTCGACGAACCCGCGGCCGGCATGAACGCGACCGAGAAGCTGTCGCTTCGCGACCTGCTCGACAACATCCGCGCCGACGGCAAGACCATCCTGCTGATCGAGCACGACGTGAAGCTGGTGATGGGTCTGTGCAACCGCGTCACCGTGCTCGACTACGGCAAGCCGATCGCCGAGGGCGTGCCCGCCGACGTGCAGAAGAACCCGGCCGTGATCGAGGCGTATCTGGGCGGCGGGGGCGCCCACTGATGGCCGCCGTGCTGCACGGCGACGTCGCGTCGTCCGCGGGCGAACGCCTGCTCGCGGTCCAGGGGCTCAAGGTCTCGTACGGCGGCATCAAGGCCGTGAAGGGCATCGACCTCGAGATCCGGAGCGGCGAGCTGGTCACGCTGATCGGCGCCAACGGCGCCGGCAAGACCACCACGCTGAAGGCCATCACCGGCCTGCTGCAGCCCGCCGAGGGCACCATCGACTATCTCGGCAAGAGCCTCGCCGGCAAGCCGACGCACAAGCTGCTGGCCGACGGCCTCGCGATGGTTCCCGAAGGTCGCGGAGTATTCGCCCGCATGACGATCGTGGAGAACCTGCGCATGGGGGCCTACGTGCGCGACGACGAGGCCGCCATCCGGACCGACATCGAGCGCATGTTCGTGACCTTTCCGCGCCTGAAGGAACGCGCCGCGCAGCTGGCCGGCACGATGTCGGGCGGCGAGCAGCAGATGCTCGCGATGGCGCGGGCGTTGATGGGCCACCCCAGGCTGCTGCTGCTCGACGAACCGTCGATGGGACTGTCGCCGATCATGGTCGACAAGATCTTCGAGGTGGTGCGCGACATCCGCGCGCAGGGCATGACGATCCTGCTGGTCGAACAGAACGCGCGCCTCGCACTGCAGTCGGCCGATCGCGGCTACGTGATGGAGTCCGGGCTGATCACGATGACCGGCCACGCCGCCGACATGCTGGACGACCCCAAGGTCCGCGCCGCCTACCTCGGCGAGTGACCGCCGTGCGTCGGTGCTCGCGCTGCGTGCCGGCCGCGGTCGCGGTCGGGGATGGACTCGGGCGATGACCCGGACGACGCCGCGACGAACCCGCGTTCGTCTCGCACTCGTCGCGCTGGCGGTGATCGGCTTGTTCGCGCTCGCCGCGACCTGGGCGTTCTCGCCGCTCGCTCGCGCCCTCGATCTGCATGCCATCGAAAGCCACGCGCAACAGGTCCGGGCCTGGCCGCTGGCCGGGCCGGTGGCGATCGGTCTGTTCGTCGTCGGCGGCCTCGTCGCCGCGCCCAGCACGCTGATGATCGGCGCGACGGTCGTGCTGTTCGGCGCATGGCCGGGCGTGCCGTACGCGTTCGTCGGGATGATGCTCAACGGCATCCTGATCTACACGCTCGGACGCCATGCCGCGCGCGACCTGGTCGATGCATGGCTGGCGCGGCGGGCGGGCTCGAAGCTGAATGACTTCAATCGACTGCTGGCACGCCGCGGGTTCGTCGCCATCGCGCTGATCCGCATGACGCCCATTCCGTACACGTTGCAGAACGTGATGGCCGGCGCCGCGCGCGTCACGGTCGCCGACTTCCTGCTCGGCACGTCGATCGGCCTGATCCCGGTCTTCGTGGTGATGACGATCATCGCGACGGGCCTCGGTCGATGGCTGACGGCGCCGACCCCCGCGTCCCTCGCCATCGGCGCGGGGGTCGCGCTGGTCGGCCTCGCGTCGCTCCGGCTGATAATGCGGCGCAGACGACGCATCGTCGAATGACGGCGCGGCGGCCGGCTGGAGCCGCAGGTCAGTCGGGCGGTGTCGACGGTAGCGGCCCGGCGCTCGACGACGGCGCGCGGGGTGCCAGGTTCTTCGCCAGGAACGCATCCACGCGCTGGTAGAAGTCGGCCCGGTTCTCGGGACTGAAGAGCTTGTGCTGCTGATCGGCGTACACGACCCATTCGTAGGGCTTGTGCGCCCGGTCCATCGCGCTGCGCATCTCGTTGCCGTGGACGATCGGCACGCGCTCGTCGGCGCCGCCGTAGGCCATCAGCAGGGGCGCCTGGATCCGGTCGGCATGCAGGCGCGGCGACACCGCCCGCATCTTGTCGCGATCGGTCGCGGGGTCGCCGATGACGCGCTTGTAGAAGGCGGCCGACGCGCCGGCCGTGTCGTAGCGATTGCTGTCGGACCAGTTGACGTCGATCAGCAGTTCGAGGTCGCTGACCGCGAGGAAGGCGACGCCGCAGCGGAACATCGCCGGCTCCTTCTCGAGACCCCACAGCGTGGCGTAACCGCCGTAGCTGGCGCCGAACAGGCAGACGCGGTCGGGGTCGACCTGCCCGCTGTCGACCAGCCACCGGACGCCGTCGGTCACGTCGTCCTGCATCGCGAGACCCCACTGCCGGTAGCCGGCGTGCTCGAACGCTTCGCCGTAGCCGGTGGTGCCGCGGAAGTTGGGCTGCAGCGTGGCATAGCCGCGCGACGCGAAGAACTGCGCGTCGGCGTCGAAGACGAAGCGATCACCATCGACGTAGGGGCCGCCGTGGATCGCGACGATCAACGGTGGCCGGGCGCCGTCGGGTCGCTTCGGCATCGTGACGTAGGCCGGTATCGTCAGCCCGTCGCGCGCCGTGTAGCGCACCAGGCGGCGCGGCGACAGGTCTTGCTCCTTCAACCACGGACGCGACTGGGCGACCCGCTCCATCTGCATCGTCTTGCGGTCCAGCAGGTAGAAGACGGCCGGCCGGGTGTCGGATTCGGAGGTGACCACGATGTGGTCGGCGTCGTCGCGCGCCCAGCGCACCGCGTTGTGCGCGTCCGGTAGCGCCTGGTCCACCGCCTTCTGCACCTGGACCCAGCGCGGATCGAGCCACGCCACGCCGGCCGGCGAATCGTCGCGGACGCCGACCGCCTTGCGCTCGGTCCAGTCGAAGACGACATCGCCGCCGTCGACGGTGCGGGCTTCGAACAGACGCGCGCCCAGCTTCCCGGTCTCGGTGTCGTACGCATAGACGTCGCGTCGGCCTCCGCGCTCTTTGGCAGGGACGCGCACGTAGAGCGTCCGGTTGTCGAAGTCGAAGTCGATCGGCTCGAAACTCGGCGCATCGGACGGGTCGTCGTGCAAGGTGGTCCAGGTGTCTTCGTTGCTGCGCCGATACGAGACCACGATGCGGCTGCCCCCCGCGGGACGGGACACGGCGATGCGGACCTGGCCGCTGCGGTCGCTGACGAACGTCTCCACATCGCCGGGCGATTGATAGGTCAGCAGCTGCTTCTTCCCGGTCCG
>CAHJXF010000180.1 GCA_903644065.1 Betaproteobacteria bacterium | reverse complement strand
CGGCTACTGGAACTGGAACGGGCGTCGCCACGTGTGGGTCGACGGCAACTGGGTCCGCGAACGCCGCGGCTATCACTACGCGGCGCCGGAGTGGCGCCAGGACGGCGACCGCTACGGGTTTCGTCGCGGGCGCTTCGAGCGCGACTGATCGCGCCGCCCGGGCCGGCCTCGCCGTCGATGGCCGGCTCGCTCGGGCATCGACTCGAGGGCATCGGACTCGAGGGCGTCGCGGACGGGTGCTCGACCTGCAAGCGCATGTTGCCAGCGGCCGGGCCGGGCGGAACGATCCCGGGCAGGCGCTCTTGATCGACGCGACATCGCCCCGATGTTCCGCGCCGGGCCCAGACGCCCTCCTGAACCGTTCCTCATAAAAGACTCCGATGACCACCATGACCGAGCCCGTCAAGGAAACCCGTGCCTTCCAGGCCGAGGTGAAGCAGCTGTTGCAGCTGATGATCCATTCGCTGTACAGCAACAAGGAAATCTTTCTTCGTGAACTGATCTCGAACGCGTCCGACGCGGCCGACAAGCTGCGCTTCGAGGCGATCGACCATCCCGAGCTGTTCGAGGGCGAGCCGAATCTCGCGATCGACGTCTCGTTCGACAAGGCGGCGCGCACCGTCACCATCGTCGACAACGGCATCGGGCTGAGCCGCGCGGAAGCGGTCGAGCACCTCGGCACGATCGCCAAGTCGGGTACCCGCGAATTCTTTTCGAAGCTGTCGACCGACCAGCAGAAGGACACGGCCGACGTCGGCCAGCTCATCGGCCAGTTCGGCGTGGGCTTCTATTCGGCTTTCATCGTCGCCGACCGGGTCACCGTCGAGTCGCGGCGCGCCGGGTTGCCGACGAACGAGGGCGTGCGCTGGGAGAGCGACGGCTCCGGCGAGTTCAGCGTCGAGGACATCGAGCGGGTGAAGCGCGGCACGTCGATCACGCTGCACCTGCGGACCGACGACGAGGATTTCCTGTCGAGCTTCCGGCTGAAGTCGGTGCTGAAGAAGTACTCCGACCACATCTCGCTGCCGATCCGCATGCGGCAGGAGGCCTGGGACCAGGACAAGAGCGAGTACGTCGCGAAGGACGAGGTCGAGACGATCAACCAGGCGAGCGCGCTCTGGACGCGGTCCAAGAACGACATCACCGACGAGCAGTACCGCGAGTTCTACAAGCACGTCAGCCACGACTTCGCCGAGCCGCTGGCCTGGACCCATTCGCGCGTCGAAGGCCGAAGCGAATACACGCAGCTGCTGTTCATCCCGAAGGAGCCGCCGTTCGACCTGTGGGACCGCGAGCGGCGCGCCGGCATCAAGCTGTACGTCAAGCGCGTCTTCATCATGGACGACGCCGAACAGCTGATGCCGGTGTACCTGCGCTTCGTGAAGGGCGTGATCGACTCGAGCGACCTGCCGCTCAACGTGTCGCGCGAGATCCTGCAGGAGAGTCGCGACGTCAAGGCGATCCGCGAAGGCAGCACGAAGAAGGTGCTCGGCATGATCGAGGACCTCGCGGCGAACCGGCCGGACGACTTCGCGAAGTTCTGGAAGTCCTTCGGCCAGGTGCTCAAGGAAGGCCTGGGCGAAGACCACGCGAACAAGGACCGCATCGCCGGACTGGTGCGCTTCGCCAGCACGCTGGACGACAGCGAAGAGCAGACGGTGTCGCTGGCCGACTACGTGGGTCGCATGAAGGAAGGCCAGGAGAAGATCTACTACGTGACCGGCGAGTCGTTCACGGCTGCGAAAAACAGCCCGCATCTCGAGATCTTCCGCAAGAAGGGCGTCGAGGTGCTGATTTTGTCGGACCGGGTCGACGAGTGGGCGCTCAATTTCCTGACCGAGTTCGAGGGCAAGGAAGTGGTCAGCGTCGCGAAGGGCGGGCTCGACCTGGGCGCGCTCGAGGACGAGGCCGAGAAGCAGGAGCAGGCGAAGGAACAAGGCGAGTTCGCCGACGTGCTCGGTCGCATGAAGGCTTCCCTCGGCGACGCGGTCAAGGAAGTGCGCGTCACGCTGCGGTTGACCGACTCGCCGTCGTGCCTGGTGGCCGACGAAGGCGAGATGAGCGGCAACCTGGCGCGGATGTTAAAGGCGGCCGGACAGAAGGCGCCCGAGACGAAGCCGATCCTCGAGATCAATCCGCATCACGGGTTGGTCCTGAAGCTGAAGGCGGAGGGTCCGGACAGTTCGCGTTTCGACGATTGGTCGCAGGTGCTGCTCGATCAGGCGACGCTGGCCGAAGGCGGTCAGCTCGCCAACCCGGCGGCCTACGTGAAGCGCATCAACGCGCTGCTGACCGCCGGCGCCTGAGCCGCCGGCGGCGACGCTCCGGTCGCGCGGATCGTGACGAGTCCGGGCGTCTGCCGACGCGGGGCGGATCGTGGGCCGTGCCGCAGCGCGGTCGACAGGCCGGCGGACGAAGCGCATCCGCCGGACCGCCGGACGTGACACGAGCGCCGCCGACCGGCCGCCCATGCCGGCAGCGGCTGCGCGACAGCGGGACCGGCAGGCTCGCGTCCGCTGCGTCGACGTCGCAACGCTGCGGCGCCGAAGGCGATCGTTCGACGGAGCGGGCGGGGAGCCTGCTACGCTCCGCCGGTCACGCATCAGTCGGCGCTGACGATGATGCGGCGATCATTCGAACGGCGCGTCGCCCGTACCGGCCTTTCTGTCGATGACGACGCCCCCGGCGGTTCGATCCCTCTCAGCGCCCGAGCGCGAAGCCAGGCGGCTGGCCGCGCTGGACCGCTTGCGCATCCTCGACACGTTGCCCGAGCAGGCCTACGAGGACATCGTCGCCATCGCGTCGGAAGTGTGCGGCGTGCCGATCGCGCTGGTCAGCCTGATCGACGATCGGCGCCAGTGGTTCAAGGCCAGGGTCGGCCTCGAGACTGCCGAGACGCCGCGCGACGTGGCGTTCTGCGCGCACGCGATCCTCGACCCGAACCAGACGCTGGTCGTGGAGGACGCCACGACCGACGCCCGCTTCGCCGACAATCCGCTCGTCACCGGGGAGCTCGCCATGCGCTTCTACGCGGGCGCGCCGATCGTGACCAAGCAGGGCGATGCGGTGGGGGCGGTGTGCGTCATCGACGACAAGCCCGGCACGCTGTCGCCGGCTCGCCGCCGCTGCCTCGAAGCGCTGGCGCGTCATGCCGCCTACCTGCTCGACACGCGAACCCAGGCGGTCGACTCGATCCGCGCCGAAAGCGATCTGCTGCAGGACAACGAGCGCCTCGAGGATTCGGTGCGGCTCGCGACCGAGGAGCGCGATCGCCTGTGGCGCGTGACCGAGGACCTGTTGCTCATCGCGACGCGGGACGGCCGCGTGCTGCGCGTGAGCCCGTCGTGGACGCGGCAGCTCGGCCACACCGAAGCGATGCTGCTCGAGCTGCCGTCCTGGGCGCTGCTGCATCCGGAGGATCGCGATGCCGTCGAGCAGGCGCTGGCCCGACTGACCGAAGACGAGCCGGTATCGTTCGAGAACCGCGTGCAGCGCATCGACGGTCACTGGCGATGGATCGCCTGGTCGCTGTCGATGGAAGCCGGATCGGCCCACGTGTCCTGCGTCGGTCGCGACATCACCGACGCGAAGGAACGCGAGTCGCAGCTGACGAAAGCGCAGGACCAGCTGCGGCAGTCGCAGAAGATGGAGGCGGTGGGCCAGCTGACCGGCGGTCTCGCCCACGACTTCAACAATCTCCTGACCGGCATCACCGGCAGCCTCGAGCTGTTGCGGATCCGCACCGCGCAGGGCCGCAGCGGCAGCGAACTCGAGCGCTACATCGCGACCGCGCAGGGCGCCGCCCGGCGCGCCGCGGCGCTGACCCACCGCCTGCTGGCGTTCGCGCGTCGCCAGACCCTCGATCCGCGACCGGTGGACGCGACCTGCCTGATCGTCGACATGGAGGACATGATCCGTCAGACCATCGGGCCGGCGAACCAGCTGGTCGTGCTGCATGCGCCGAAGGCGTGGCCGGTGCTGATCGACGCCAACCAGCTCGAGAACGCGCTGCTGAACCTGTGCATCAACGCCCGCGACGCGATGCCGGAAGGCGGTCGCGTCGTCCTCGAGACCAGCAACCTGTGGCTCGACCGGCGCGCGGCCAAGGAATGCGAGCTGACAGCGGGTGCCTACCTGTCGATCGCGGTGACCGACAGCGGGACCGGCATGGCGCCCGACATCGTCGCCCGGGTCTTCGATCCCTTCTTCACCACCAAGCCGATCGGCATGGGCACCGGCCTCGGCCTGTCGATGGTGTACGGCTTCGCACGGCAGTCGGGCGGCCAGGTCCGCGTTGATTCCACGGTGGGTCTCGGGACGACGATGCGGCTGTACCTACCGCGCCACGAGGGCAGCGCGGACCGGCCGTCGAGCGACGAACCCGCCCTCGCGCCGCCCCCGTCGAAGCGCATCGCGCTGGTCGTCGACGACGAGCCCAGCGTCCGCATGCTGGTCACCGAGATCCTCGAGGAGGCGGGTTGCCGGACCATCGAGGCGATCGACGGCGCCTCCGCGCTCGAGGTGCTGCAGTCGGATGCGCCGATCGACCTGCTGGTGACCGACGTCGGCCTGCCGGGCGGCATCAACGGCCGCCAGGTGGCCGACGCGGGAAGGGCGCTGCGTCCCGGGCTGAAAGTGCTGATCGTGACCGGCTACGCCGAGACCGCGGTGCTCGGCAACGACCGGCTGGGACCGGGCATGCAGATCCTCACGAAGCCCTTCACGGTGGACGGCCTGCTGCAACGGATCCGGGACCTGTTCAAAGACGACGGGTGACGCGGACGTCCGGGGTGTTGTAAAGCAGGCGCGGGCGTCGCTCCGGCCGACGCGATCGTGCGCCGGCCCCGACCGGCATGGATAATGTCGGGAGGTGTCCGGCGGTCTTCCGTGCGTCGTTTCGGCCAGGCGGTCCGCCGACCCACCACCCTCGCTACCACCGCGTCCCGCGTCTGCGACCGGGGTACCCACACGATCCGCACGATGCGCCATCTCCACCTTCCGCTGCGGACGCTCGCCGGGCTCGCTTTCGCGGCTCTGGTCGTCGTGCTGTCGACGAGCTTCGCGTATCGCTCGCTGCAGGCGACGATGGCGTCGGCGCGCGAGGTCGCGCGAACCCTCGACCTGCTCGATCGCCTGCAGACGCTGTTGTCGGACGTCAAGGATGCGGAAACCGGCCAGCGGGGATACCTGCTCACGGGCGTGGCCACCTATCTCGGTCCCTACAACGCGGCGCAGGCCGCGGTGCCGTCGGAAGTGACGACGCTGCGCAGCCTGGTCGCCGAGACGCCGCAGCAGGCGGCGCGGGCCGCGGCGCTCGAGCCGCTGGTGCAGTCCAAGATGGACGAGTTGCGCGAGACCGTCACGCTGCGTCGCAACGGCGACGAGGCCGGTGCGCTGGCGGTGGTCCGCACCGATCGCGGCAAGGTCTCGATGGACGGCATCCGCTCGATCGCCGCGGAGATGCAGAAGGAGGAGCGCGCCCAGCTCGCGACGCGCCAGGACGACTACCAGGCCGCGGTGCGTTCGACGTTCCGCTACACGTTGATCGGCGCGGTGACGCTGCTGTCGTTGATCGCCGTCGCGGGATGGCTGTTCGCGCGAGCCCATCGCGAGCGGGAGGTCGAGGGCTGGCTGCGCGCCGGCAACGCCGGCGTGGAAGGTCAGTTGATCGGCGAGCACGCGCTCGACGCGCTCGGCGAACGCGTCCTGTCGTTCCTCGCGCGCTACGTCGACGCGCCGCGAGCGACGCTGTATGTCGCCGAGGAAGACGGACGCTTCAGGCGGCTCGCCGGATTCGCCGACGACGGCACCGCGATCGAAGCGCCGGACGAGGTGAGCAAGGGCACCGGCCTGCTCGGGCAGGTGGCGCGCGACCGGCGTCCGCTGCACTTGCGGCAGGTCCCGCCGGGACATGTCGTGCGCTCCACGACCGGCCGCAGCGAGCCTCGCGAGCTGCTGATCGTGCCGGCGATCGCCGACGGCGCCGTCCACGCCGTGATGGAATTCGCTTTCCTGCGTCCGGTCGAGGCACGGGACGGCGAGCTGATGGATCGCGTTTGCGAGCCGATCGCGGTGGCGATCCGCTCGCTGCGCGAGCGCGAGCGCATCGACGACCTGCTGGCCGAGACCCAGCGCCAGGCCGAGGAGATGCAGACGCAGCAGGAAGAGCTGCGGGTCAGCAACGAGGAGCTCGAAGAGCAGGGACAGGCGCTGAAGGCGTCGCAGCTGCAGCTCGAGGGGCAGCAGGCGGAGCTGGAGCAGACCAACTCGCATCTCGCCGAGCAGGCGCAGTTGCTCGAGGACCAGAAGGACGCGTTGACGAAGTCGCAGGCCGTGCTCGGCGACAAGGCGCGCGAGCTGGAGCGCTCCAACCAGTACAAGAGCGAGTTCCTCGCCAACATGAGCCACGAGCTGCGCACGCCGCTCAACTCGACGTTGATCCTGGCCAAGCTGCTGGCCGACAACAAGCACGGCAACCTGACCGGCGAGCAGGTGCGCTTCGCGGAGACCATCTCGTCGGCGGGCAACGACCTGCTGCTGCTGATCAACGACATCCTCGACCTGTCGAAGATCGAGGCGCGGAAAGTCGAGGTCGAGGCGACGCCGGTCGTCGTGGCGCAGGTCGTCGAGGCGCTGAACAAGACCTTCGAGCCGATGGCGCGGGTCAAGGGCATCGAGTTCCAGGCCGTCGTCGAGCCGGGCACCGCGGTCCGCTTGCGGACCGACGGCCAGCGTCTGGCGCAGATCCTGCGCAACCTGCTGTCCAACGCGTTCAAGTTCACCGAGCGCGGCCGCGTGTCGCTGCGCGTGGCCGCCAGCGGCGGCGACCGCATCGCGTGGGCGGTCGCCGACAGCGGCATCGGCATCACGCCGGACCAGAAGGAAATCATCTTCGAAGCGTTCCGCCAGGCCGACGGCAGCACGCATCGGCGCTTCGGCGGCACGGGCCTCGGCTTGTCGATCTCGCGCGATCTCGCCCGGCTGCTCGGCGGCGACATCGAGGTCCAGAGCGCACCGGAGGAGGGCAGCGTCTTCACGTTGACGCTGCCGGTCGAGTTCGCCGCGACGGCGGAGGGCGACGCGCGATCGACACTCGCACCGCCCGCGCCACCGACGAGCGCGCCCGCGGCACCGACGACCACGCACGCGGCCGATCCACCGCTCCCGCCGCGGTCG
>CAHJXF010000179.1 GCA_903644065.1 Betaproteobacteria bacterium | reverse complement strand
ATGGAGGCCGTGCTGCACGACGCGCCACTGCCGCGCCAGATCGTCACGCGGCAGTCGCTCGAGAACGCCTGCGCGATCGTCGCCGCGACCGGCGGCTCGACCAACGCACCGCTGCACATCCCGGCCATCGCGCACGAGGCCGGCATCCGCTTCGACCTCGACGACGTGGCCGCGGTGCTGGCGCGCACGCCGCTGATCGCGGACCTGAAGCCGGGCGGCCGCTTCCTGGCGCGCGACGTGTTCTACGCCGGCGGCGCACCGCTGATCCTGAAGGCGCTGCTGGACGGCGGCCACCTGCACGGCGACTGCCTGACGATCACCGGCCGCACGCTGGCCGACGAGCTCGCCGACGTCGGCCCGCCTGACGGCGAGGTGGTGCGCCCGGTCGACCGGGCGCTGTCGCCGACCGGCGGCGTGGTGGTGCTCAAGGGCAACCTCGCTCTGCACGGCGCGCTGCTGAAGGTGGCCGGCATCCGGAAACTGCAGCATCGCGGACCGGTCCGCGTGTTCGAATCCGAGGAGAGTTGCCAGGAGGCCGTCAACGCGATGGCCTACGCGGCCGGCGACGTGATCGTGATCCGCAACGAGGGCCCCCGCGGCGGGCCCGGCATGCGCGAGATGCTCGGCATCACCGCGCTGCTGTACGGTCAGGGCCTCGGCGAGCAGGTCGCGCTAATCACCGACGGCCGCTTCTCGGGTGCCACGCGCGGGATGTGCATCGGCTACGTGTCGCCCGAAGCCGCCGCCGACGGGGCGATCGCGTTGTTGAAGGACGGCGACATCGTCGCGATCGACGCGCGCAGCGAAGCGCTGTCGCTGACCGTCGAGCTCGACGAGGCGGAACTGCGGCGGCGGCGCGACGAGCGGGTCGCGCCCCCGCTGCGCCGGCTCGGCGGATTGCTGGAGAAGTACCGCGCCGTCGTCGGCTCGGCGCACCTCGGGGCGCTGACCCACAGCGGCGTGGCGGACGAAGGATGACGGCGGTGCGAGCGCCGGCCGCTCGTCGCGATGATCGTTTCGAACCATAACAAGATCGGAGGCTGCATGGACCGTACTCGTGCTTCTGTCGCTGTCGCTGTCGCTGCCACTGTCGCTGTCGCTGTCGCGTCGCCAGGTCGAGGCGAGCGCCGCCGACCCCTCGCTCGCCGATGGGCGGTCGGCCGCCTGCTCTCGCTCGTTCCGCTGGTCGGCCTCGGCCTGCTCGTCGCGACGAGCCCCGGGGCGGCGCAGACCGTCAACCTGCGCATGTCGTCCTACGTGCCGGCCCAGCATCCGCTCAACGCGGCGCTGACCGCCTGGGCCGACGATGTCAAGAAGGCGTCGGGCGGCACCATCACGGCGACGCTGTTCCCGTCCGAGCAGCTCGGCAAGGCGGTGGACCAGTACGACATGGTCAAGGACGGCATCGCCGACGTCGCCTGGGTCAACCCCGGCTACCAGCCGGGCCGCTTTCCGTTGATCGCCGCCGCCGGCCTGCCGTTCGTGTTCGGCAACGCCAAGTCCGGCTCGGCCGCGATGGACACCTGGTACCGGCCGTACGCGGCCCGCGAGATGAAGGACGTCAAGATGTGCTTCGCGTTCATCCCCGAGCCCGGCGTGTTCCACAGCAAGCGGCGCCTGCCGCTGCCGAGCGACGTCAAGGGCTTGAAGGTGCGGCCGGCCAGCAGCACGGTCGGCCAGATGGTCACGCTGCTCGGCGGCACCAACGTGCAGGCGTCGGCGCCCGAGTCGCGCGACATGATCGAGCGCGGCGTGGCCGACGCGATGACGTTTCCGTGGGGCTCGATCCTGCTGTTCGGCATCGACAAGGCGCTGCTGGTGCACATGGACCTGCCGATGTACGTGACCCCGTTCGCGTGGGTCATCAACAAGGACAAGTACGCGTCGCTGTCCGCGGCGCAGAAGAAGGTCATCGACGACCACTGCAACGCCGAGTGGGCCGAGCGGGTCGCGTCGCCGTGGGCCGACTTCGAGTTCGCCGGCCGCGCGAAGATCGCCGCGTTGCCCGGGCACGACGTCTACGCGTTGACGCCGGACCAGGCGGCCGCCTGGCGGAAGGCGGTCGCGCCGATGGAGGCGCAGTGGGCCGCCGACGCGACGAAGGCGGGCTACGACGCGAAGGCGGCGATGACCGACCTGCGCGACACGGTCGCGAAGTACAAAGCCGCCCCGTGACGGTGTCGGCCCCGTTGCAGGGCGATGGCGTGCTTGCAGGCGGGCCGGTCGTCCGGCGCCGCCTCACCGATCGCATGATCGCCGCCATCGAGTGGTGCGCGGCGATCTTCGTCGGCATCGTCGCGCTCGACATCTTCCTGTCGGTGGCGCTGCGAAAGCTGTTCAGCGTGCAGATTCCCGACAGCTACGACCTCGGGAAGATGCTGCTCGGCACGCTGATCTTCTGGGGGATCGCCGCGACCAGCTATCGCGGCAGCCACATCACGGTGGATCTCCTGTGGGGCGCGGCCAACGCGCGCTGGAAGCGCGCCATCGACGTCTTCGCGACGCTGGTGCTGCTGGTCGTGGTGACGGTGCAGACCGTCATGCTGTTCGACAAGGTGCGCGCCACCTACGTCGATCACCTGGTGACCTACGACCTCGCCATCGCCACCTGGCCGTTCTACGCGGTGGCGTGGCTGGGGGATGTCTGCGCGGTGCTGCTGATCGCGATCCGGACGTGGCGCCTGATCTTCGGATCGGCCGACGATGCCGAACCCGTGGTGGTCGTCGGACGGGCCGCGGTGACGACGGTAAAGGCCGTCGAGTGAAGCCCGCCTGCGCGAGAGCGCCGCGCATCGTCTCGTGAAGCGCCCGTGAGCAACGACTGGATCGCCCTGACCGGCCTCTTCGCGCTGTTCGCGTTGATGCTGCTGCGCGTGCCGGTGGGCATGGCGATGGGGCTGGTCGGCGTCACCGGCTACGGCTTCATCGTCGGCCCGGGACCGGCGCTGAAGCTGGTCGGCACGACGTCGCTTCGCACCGTCACCGACTACACCTTCGGCGTCATCCCGATGTTCATGCTGATGGGCGCCTTCGTGTCGCTGTCGGGCCTGAGCAAGGAACTGTTCCGCGCGGCCGACGGCGTGCTCGGGCACCTGCGCGGCGGACTCGGCGTCGCGACCGTGGTGGCATGCGGCGGCTTCGCGGCGATCTGCGGTTCGTCGGTGGCGACCGCGGCCACCTTCGCGTCGGTGGCCTATCCGGAGATGCGCCGCTTCGGCTACCCGCAGTCGTTCTCCACCGGCGTCATCGCGGCCGGCGGCACGCTCGGCGCCATGCTGCCGCCGTCGACCGTGCTGGCGGTCTACGCGATCCTCACGCAGCAGGACATCGGCAAGCTGTTCATGGCCGGCGTCCTGCCGGGGCTGCTCGCGATGGCGATGTACGTGGCGACCATCGCGCTGATCGTGCGCATCCGGCCCGGCCTGCTGCCGGCCGGCGCGCGACGCCCGGTGCGCGAACGTCTGCAGGCGCTCGGCCAGGTGTGGGCCCCGCTGGTGCTGTTCGTGTTCGTCATCGGCGGCCTGTACGGCGGCTTCTTCACGCCGACCGAGGCCGGCGGCGTGGGCGCGTTCGGCGCGTTCCTGCTCGGCGTGCTGCGCGGCAAGCTCGACCTGGCCAGCACGCGCGAGGCGCTGCTGCAGGCCACGCGGACCTCGGCCGCCGTCTTCACGGTGCTGATCGGCGCGCTGCTGTTCGGCTACTTCCTGACCATCACCGAAAGCCCCCAGAAACTGACCGGCTTCCTGACCGGACTCGGCATCGGCCGCTACGGCGTGCTGTTGCTGATCATGCTGATGTATCTCGTGCTCGGCTGCCTGATGGATGCGATGGCGATGATCATCCTGACGGTGCCGATCATCTTCCCGGTGATCGTGGCCCTGGGCTTCGATCCGATCTGGTTCGGCGTCATCATCGTGATGACGGTCGAGCTCGGCCTGATCCATCCGCCGGTCGGCATGAACGTGTTCGTCATCAAGAGCGTGGTCAAGGAGGTCAGCTTCTCGACCATCTTCAAGGGCGTGCTGCCATTCGTCGCGACCGACATGGTGCGGCTGGCGATCCTGATCCTGTTCCCGGCCCTCGCGTTGTGGCTGCCGGGCCGGATGACGTGAACGGACGCGGACCGACGCGGACCGACTGCTTTCTGCCGACGACCCATGCGAGATTCCATGACCCTGCAAAGCGACCCGACCACCAACGAGACCGGCGATGACTGAGCCACGCGTCGCGGTCGTGACCGGCGGTGCCTCCGGCATCGGCGCCGCCTGCGTGCGCCGCTTCGTCGCCGAAGGTTGGCGCGTCGCGGTCAACTACTTCCTCGACGGCGAACACGACGCGGCCGCGGCGCTTGCAGCGGACCGGGGCATCGCGATCCAGGGCGACGTGACGCAAGACGCGGACTGTCGGCGCATCGCCGCGGCGACCGTCGAGCGCTTCGGCCGCATCGACGCGCTGGTCAGCAGCGCCGGCACCACGCGGCTGGTCCCGCACGCCGACCTCGACGCGCTGACGATCGACGACTTCCTCAAGATGGCCGCCGTCAACACGGCCGGCCCGTTCCAGATCGCCCGCGCCTGCGCGCCGGCGCTGACCGACGGCGACGGCGGCGCGATCGTCATCGTCTCGTCGTACGGCGCGATCTTCGGGACCGGCTCGTCGATGGCGTACGCCGCATCGAAGGGCGCGACCAACACGCTGACGATGTCGCTGGCCCGCGTCCTCGCGCCGCGAGTGCGCGTCAACGCGGTGTGCCCGGCGCTGATCAGCGACGGCTTCGTCGAGCGGCTCGACCCGGCGCTGTTCGCGGCGCGCGCCGCCCACCAGGTCGTCCGGGCGCCGCTGAGAAAGGTGGGCACGCCGGCCGAGGTGGCGGCCGACGTGTACTGGCTTGCGTCGGGTGCGTCGCTGATCACCGGCAGCGTCTTGTCGCTCGACTGCGGGCTGCATCTGAACGGCGACGGCTGATCCCCGTGCACGCCTGCCGGTTTCCATCGACTCGTTTCGATCGACTCGTTCAACCCTGACCCAAACAGTCGGCCGACAGCCGGCGAACGGAGACTCATGAGCACCCTCGCGCACGACACTTCGCCGGCCCACGGCCGCATCACCACCGACGAGAAGAAGGTCCTCGCGGCCACGCTGGTCGGCACGTCGATCGAGTGGTTCGACTACTTCATCTACGCCCAGGCGGCCGGGCTGGTGCTCGGGCCGCTGTTCTTCGCGCCGCTGTCTAAGTCCGATCCGTCGCTGGCGCAGATCCTGTCGTTCGCGACCATCGGCATCGCCTTCCTGTTCCGGCCGCTCGGCGCGATCGTGTCCGGGTATCTCGGCGATCGCTACGGTCGGAAGGTCAGCCTGATCATGACGCTGGTGCTGATGGGCCTCGCGACCGCCTGCGTCGGCCTGCTGCCCACCTACGCGACCGCCGGCATCTGGGCGCCGGTGCTGCTGATCCTGCTGCGCATCCTGCAGGGCTTCTCGGCCGGCGGCGAGTGGGGCGGGGCGGCGCTGATGGCGGTCGAGCACGCGCCGGTCGACAAGCGCAGCTTCTTCGGCTCGTTCCCGCAGATCGGCACGCCGATCGGCATGATCGTGGCCACCCTCGTGCTGCTGCTGTTCACGTCGCTGCTGGGCCGCGACGAATTCGTCGCGTGGGGCTGGCGCCTGCCGTTCCTGTCGTCGATCGTGCTGATCGTGATCGGCTTCGTGATCCGCCGCTCGGTGGAGGAGTCGCCGGTCTTCGAGCGCATGCGGCTGCGGCGCAAGCAGTCGTCGGCGCCGATCCGCGTGCTGTTCCGCGATCACTGGCGAAAGGTGCTGCAGGCCGCGCTGATCTTCATGGCCAACAACGCGGCGGGTTACCTGCTGATCGCGTTCTTCATCAGCTACGGCCAGAAGACGGTGCACCTGCCGGCGACGACCATGCTGACCGTGTGCACGCTCGCGGCCGTCGGCTGGCTGCTGTTCACGATCCTGGGCGGCATCCTCGGCGACCGCATCGGCCGCGTGCGCACCTTCCAGATCGGCTACGTCGCCCTCGCGATCTGGGCCGTGCCGATGTGGTCGCTGATCGATTCGGGCAGCCCGACGCAGTTCTTCGTCGCCGCGTTCGTGATGGCCGCTGCGCTCGGGCTGTCGTACGGGCCGCAGGCGGCGCTGTACGCCGAGATGTTCCCGGCCAACGTGCGCTACTCGGGCGTGTCGCTCGGCTATTCGCTCGGCTCGATCCTGGGCGGCGCGTTCGCCGCGACGATCGCGCAGTGGCTCATCGCGAGCTACGAGAAGTCCTGGCCGATCGGCGTCTACATCGCGATCCTGTCGGTGATCTCGCTGGTCGCCGTGTCGTTCGCGTCGAAGGTCGAGGGCATGGACCTGAACACCACCGAGGATGCGGCCGGGGCGGTCTGAACGACCTTCGCCCGCGTCGGCTGTCGACGCGGCGCCCGGATGGATCGGACCTAAGCGCAGTGCGTGCTGCACGCTGCACTGCGTGCGACGCGTGACGCGCAGGACGTGCGAGGCGAGCGAGGCTAGCGAGGCGAGCTAAGTAAGACGCGGGCGACGCATGCGAAGCGTATGACCTGGGCGATGGGTCGGGACGCGAACCGAGGTCGCCTCCTCGCACGCCGCCGTTCACTTCTTCACGTCGCCCTTGTCGCCCTGGCCCGGCTTCACGGTCTTCGTCGCGACGCGCTTCTTGTCGGCGCTGAGCGACCGGCCCACGTCGACGACGTGATCGAACTGCCCGTCCGCGTCGCGCCGCACGTAGCGCTTGTCGCCGGGCGTGGGTTCGACCAGCGTGCGCTTGGCGGCTGCTTTCTTCGCCGGAGCCTTTTTGGCCACGGCCTTCTCGGCCGGCACCTTGGCCACGACTTTCTTCGTCACGACCTTCTTCGTCACGGCCTTCTTGGCCACGACTTTCTTCGTCACGACCTTCTTCGCGGTCTTGTTCGCCGCCTTGGCGACCGCCTTCTTCGCCGTGGTCTTCTTCGTGGTTGTCGCCATGCGCAGCTCCCGGTCAGCGTCGACCGCCATGCGGTCGATCAGGGGGCAGCTTAACGGCGCACGGTCCGCAGGGGTCGCCCGTTACCGGACCTTTCATACTCGTTCATCGTCGACGCCACAGGCGGGATGGAATCGAGCGAACGCCTCGCTCGACTCGCTCCGTCGTCGCTACCGAGCCGCAAGGGTCCGGCGCGCCACGCCGGCC
>CAHJXF010000178.1 GCA_903644065.1 Betaproteobacteria bacterium | reverse complement strand
GCCGCGGCGAGCGTGCGCACGACGTCGCGACGCGTGTAGTTCTTTCCATCGTCCATGCGAACTCCATCACGGGATTGACTTGTCGGGAACCCGGTTCGCAACGCCGACTGCGCGAACCGATCGACCATCGATCGATCGGTAGCACCGAACAGGGCGAACCGGCGCGTCAGGATGACGAGGGCCGGTTCGGCGCCTTGTCGGACTCGCCTCGAAAAAGCGCGTGGCCCGGGCCTACAGAAACATTGCGGCGAGTCGCGGCGTGGCCGGGCAGGGTTTGATCTCGGCGACGGCTCGCCGCCGCGGGTGCGTGGTCGGTGTTAGCGGGCACGTCGCGGGCACGTAGGGGGCACGTCGCGGGCGCGTCGCGGGCAGGTCTTCGACGCGTTGTCAGCGCGTTGTCAGCGGATTCTCGGCACGTCGTCGGGCGTCGTCTGCGACTTATCACGCGAATCGTCACGCGATCATCATCAGATCGTCACGCGATCATCACGCTAGAAGCGGCGTCATCCCGGGGTCGCTCTTGGCCATCGCCCGACGGTAGGCATTGCGCGCGCCGATCCGCTGCAGGTAGGCGCCGATGTGCGGGAACGGCGCCAGGTCGACCGGATAGAACATCCGCATCGTCGTCAGCGAGAAGACGGTCATGATGTCCGCCGTCGTCAGTCCGTCTCCGGCCAGCAACGGGACGACGGCCAGCCGCTCGTCGAGGTGGCCAAGCGCGAGGTCGAGTCGCGCCCGGGTCGAGCGAACGATCGCGTTGTCCGCCGCCAGCGCCAGTCGAGCGAGGATCATGTTGCGACCCATCACCGGCTGCAGCGCGCCGTTCGCGAAGTGCGACCAGTAGAGGAAGTCCGCATAGGCCGGATCGTCGGCACCGACCACCAGCCGTCCGGCTCCGTGGCGCGCGCACAGGTAATCGACGATCGCCCCGGACTCGCCGAGCGTCAGCGCGTCGTCCGTGATCACCGGCGCTGTACCCATCGGGTGCAGGCCCTTGTACTCGGGCGGCGCGAGGCGGGTCACCGGGTCGCGCTCGTAGCAACGCAGCGTGTAGTCGAGTTCCAGCTCCTCGCACAGCCAGACGATGCGTTCGGACTGCGACTGCCGCAGGTGATGCACGGTCAACACGGGTCGCGCCTCCACGGGCAGGTGGTCGATCGACGATGCAGCCTCACTCGCGTCGCATCGTGGTCGCGGCGGCGCGCATCGCCCCCGCTCACGACGTCGCGCCCGATGCGGACAACCCCTCGGCGCGTTCGAGCCGTCGCTCGGCCGCGAGGTCGAGGTCGCGACACAGCCACAGGTAGAGCAGGCCGGCGACCGGGAGGCCGACGAACATCGAATAGTCCACGCCGCCCAGCGCCGTCGCCGCCGGACCCGTGAACGCGACGGTCACCATGAAGGGGCCCATCGCGGCCAGCGCCACGAGATAGGCGAGGTTGCCGCGCCATCCCCAGCGACCGTAGATGCCGTCGGGCTTGAAGATTTCCCGGATGACGTAATGGCCGCGGCGCACGAAGAAGTAGTCGACGAGGTTGATGGCGATCCACGGCGTGAACAGGTAGGCGAGGAAGATCAGCACGCTGCCGTAGAACAGGTTGAAGCGCTCGACGCCGACGAACTGGGCCGTGAGCCAGACCACGACGAACATCGAGCCGATGCCGACGACGCGGATGCGCCGCGTCGGTCGCACCGGCTTGAACGAGTCCGTGATCGAGATGAGCGACATCATGCCGCCGTACTGGTTGATCGCCATCACCGACAGCAGCCCGACGAGGAGGCCGAGCACGGCGATCGCTCCGAAGCCGGGATAGAGGCCGTCCCCCGCCGCCTTGAACGCGGCGACCGGAGTCGCGCCCGGTGCCGCGGCCGCGGCGACGGCACCCAGCACGAGGACCCAAACCGCTGACAGGCCGCTCGGCAGGTAGGTCCACCAGAAGGTGCCGCGGACACCGACGGTGGCGGGCAGATAGCGCGAGTAGTCGGACACGTACGGCGCCCAGCCGAGCTGGTAGCCCGCGACGATCGTGAAGGTGGTCATGAACGTGACCGGATCGAAGGACCCGAACGCGAAGGCGGCCGTCGGCAGCGCCGCGTTGTGGAGCGTGCCGATCGACAGCAGGACCATCAGCGCCAGCAGCGGCCAGGCGAGCAGCCGGTTGACGCGATGGATCCAGCGATAACCGTACAGCGCGAGCACGCTGCCGATGCCGCCGGCGACGAAGTAGCCGACGTGCGTGTCGACCGAGAACAGGACGTTCATGCTGTCGCCCGACAGGATGGCGTCGGACGTGTTGTAGGCGATGTAGTTGATCAACGCGAAGACCCACACGGTGATCGCCGCGCCGCGGTAGCCGAACTGCGGCCGCGACTGGACCAGCTGCGGCAGGCCGAGTTGCGGACCTTGCGCCGAGTGGAACGCCATGAAGAACGTGCCGAACAGCGACCCGAGGACCGTGGCCACCACGGTCCAGGCCAGCGACGCGCCGACGCTCAACGACGTGACGCCGGTCGCCATCGCGGTCAGGTTGATGTTGCCGACGAACCACAGGGCGCCGAGGTCGCGGACCTTGCCGTGCCGTTCGGCGTGCGGCACCCAGTCGATGGAATGCGTTTCGAGGGAGCTCGCAGGAGGCATGGCGTCGTCCGGATCGCGATGAAAGAGGTGCGGCGCGGTGCGCCTGGAGATCCCGAGACGGGGCGGGCGGAGCGGCTCGCGGCGGCTCGCATGATGTCTGCAAAGCGCGCAGGGCGGCCGTCGCGTCGCCAACTTGCGCCTTCGTCCTACAGGCCCGTGTCTCCTTTGTTCCGACGCAAGCAGAACCGGGACGAAGCGCTGCCGCCGGTCGCGAAGGCACCCTGTGCGCCCGTTTCCAGGAGTCGGCTTCATGCAGGTGGACCAGAAGGCGTTGTCGCACGTCGCGGCAGTCGTCGCCATGACAGAGTACGTCGCCGCAGCGGACTTTCCGTGCGTCGGCGCCCGTTCCGCGTTCAACAAGGGGCGCGTTTCGTTCGGGCAATACGGATCGCTGGGCGACACGACGACGGTCGCCGCGCTGTGCGCCGACCTCAACGACTACTCGCGGCGCTACCCGGATCCCGGCAACGAGGCGGTCAGTTTCGTCGCGATGTTCGACGACGAGGGGCATGACGAGAGCCGTTTCGCCACCGGCCTGTGGCGCTACCTGCAGTGCATGCACGAGCACGATCGCATCGGCTTCGAGTGGGACCCGGCGGTCAGCGCCGATCCCGCGGCGCCCGACTTCTCGTTCAGCATCGGAGGCCGGGCCTATTTCGTGGTCGGCCTGCATCCGGCGGCGTCCCGCCTCGCGCGGCGCGCGCCGTTCCCGGTGCTCGTGTTCAATTTCCACGATCAATTCGAAGCGTTGCGCGCGAGCGGCCGGTACGCGGGCTTGCAGAAGGTGACCCGCCAGCGCGACGTCGCGCTGCAGGGTTCGATCAATCCGGTGCTCGCCGAGTTCGGCGACCGGTCCGAAGCGCTGCAGTACTCGGGTAAGCCGACGGACGCTGAGTGGCGATGCCCGTTCGTCGCCTCGCCGGCTCGATGACCGATCGCACGACGAGACGCCGCATCGCACCGCAAAGCGGCGCGGCCTTCGAACTCGGGCAGGGCGACGTCCTGCGCGTGCTCGATCCGTGCGGCGAGCAGGTCTCGGATCTGTTCGCGTTCAAGGCCGACGATCACGACTGCATGCTCTCGTCGGGTCGCAGCCTCGACTACGCGAGCAGGATCTACCTGACGACCGGCGACACCCTGTATGCGAACGACAGTCGACCCATGTTCTCGATCGTGGGCGACACGGTGGGCCGTCACGATTTCCTGCTGACGCCGTGCAGCCAGGAGATGTTCGAGATCCTCTACGGCCATCGCGGCCACCACCCGAGCTGCTTCGAGAACCTCTATACCGCGTTCGCGCCCTACGGCATCGCGCGGTCGCGGATCTCGACGACCTTCAACATCTTCATGAACGTGACCGTGGGCGCCGACGGCACGGTGGCCGTCCGGGCGCCGACCTCGCGGGCCGGCGACTACATCGAGTTGCGGGCCGAGATGGAGCTGGTCTGCGCGCTGACTTCGTGCTCCGCGGAGCAGTCGAACAACGGCACGTTCAAGCCGATCGACTACGAGATCGTGCGAGCGACGCCGGCCGCGTCGCGACCCGCGGGAACCTGACATGCAGCCGATCGTCGCTCGTCTGCGCACGCTGATCGACGAACACGACTGGCACGCCGCCTTCGCCGCGGCGCTGGAGAGCGTCGGGCAGCAGCAGGTGCCCGGCGTGTCGCACCTGCGGACGGTCGACGACTACCTCGCCTACATCGACGACCTGGTGCGATGGTCGCCGCGCGAAGCGGGCGACTCGCGTCTGGTGCACGACAAGATGGTCGAGTTCTATTTCGTGCTCGACCAGCCGCCGCTCCGCCAGCTGCAGTCGCCCGCCGCACCCACGGATCACGGTGCGTCGCTGGCGCCGCTCGCGCAGTGGATCCGCGACTTCGCGCGGACCTGGGGCGAATACCTCGACACGCCCGAATCGGCCAGTCACCTCGAGACTTTCCGGACCAATCCGGCGTTCCACTGGGACGAGTACATGCCGCCGGCCAGCGGCTACCGCACCTTCAACCAGTTCTTCGCGCGACACGTGCGACCGGGCCGGCGGCCGGTCGCTTCGCCGGCCGACGCCGGTGTCGTGGTCTCGCCGGCCGATGCCGTGTTCATCGGGTCGTGGCGCGTGGCGTCCGATGCCAGCATCTACGTCGAGGACCCGCGCGTCGACGTGAAGGGCATGCAGTGGTCGATGCGACAGCTGCTCGACGGCAGCGACTACGCCGAGCGGTTCGCCGGCGGCACCTTTCTGCACGTCGCGCTTCGCACCTACGACTATCACCGCTGGCACATGCCGGTGCCGGGCAGGGTGGTCGAGGCCCGCGTGGTCCAGGGCCAGGCGTGGCTCGACGTCGAGGCGGTCACCGTCGTGCGCGACG
Organism: Betaproteobacteria bacterium; assembly: GCA_903644065.1. Classification (GTDB taxonomy): domain Bacteria; phylum Pseudomonadota; class Gammaproteobacteria; order Burkholderiales; family Burkholderiaceae_D; genus CAHJXF01. The sequence goes on along the minus strand of CAHJXF010000178.1, from coordinate 2,218 downwards.
GCGCGCCCACGCGCGTCCTGCGAGCGGTGGAAGGAACCGGGTACCAGTTCAGCCAGACCCGGGCGCTGGTCGTGGTCGAGTCGCCCTACGGACTGGTCGCCTGCATTCCGGTCGGCATGGGGCACGTGTCGTCGGTGGTGATCACGGCCGACGTCGGTCTGACGTTGCGAAAGGGCGAGGAGCTGGGCTACTTCCAGTTCGGCGGCTCCGACTTCGTCATGGTCTTCGAGCGGAAGTGTCAGGTCGAGCTGAGCTGTCGCGTCGACAGTCATTACGTGCAGGGTGCGGCGATCGGGCGCCTCCATCGTTAGGCCGGGCGGTCTCGATCGGCCTTCGCGACCGACGGCGCCGCACTGCATTCGCGCATCGGCGCGTCACCCGGTCGTCGGTCGTCCGGGACCGTTCGCGACTACGCAAAGCAGCCTCGAGGGTCGAACGGCCTGACAACCCGCTCATCGGTCGGCCGAGACCGGAGAGCGCTTCCGCCCTTCACCATGCAGGACGAACAACGGGGACGGCGATGGAACGACAGATGTGGAACGACCTGATGAAGTTGCGGCTCGCCGCCCGCAAGGTGCGGGCAGCGGCCGAGCTGGAGTCGAAGGCCCTGGACGAATACGACCGCGCTCCCGGACCCGACACCAGCGCCGTCCTTCACCAGGCACATCACGACGAGCTCGGCGCCGTGCAGCAGATGGTCGCCTGCCTCGATCTGCTCGAGCGGCGCAACCCCGAGATCCTGGTCGCCCCGGCCGCGGTGCCCGGAAGGGAGCGCACGGCGAAGCGTTGACGCGGCGGCGGTCGGCATGGCGACCGGCTCTTGCCACGGCCGGATGGACTCGATGGACTCGATGGACTTCGTCTTGAGCTTCGTGGAGTTTCTCGCGTCGCTGCACCGCTCGTTCGTCTCGAAGCGACGCCGAGCGCCCGATCGAAGGGAATGCGTAGGCCGACCTGAGTCATCACCGGTCACCGGCCGACCGCGACAGTACAATCCTCGCCACGGAACGGTGGCCGAGCGGTTTAAGGCTCCAGTCTTGAAAACTGGCGGGTGGGCAACTGCCCCGTGAGTTCGAATCTCACCCGTTCCGCCCCCTCGACCATACATCGCAGCCTTCGACGATTCATGGACAGCAGGATGCCGATCGCCGCGTGGCTGGCCATGGCGCTCTTCGCCGCGCAGACGCTCGCGGCCCCACCGCCCACGGTGCCGGCTGCCCGGATCGGTGCCGGAACGGCGCTGGTCGTCGATTCCGAGCCCGATCCCGCGTTCAGTGCGATCAACGCACGTGTCGACGTCGGCCGGTTGCGCCAGAAGGGCGACGCCATCGAAGCGGAGCTCTCCTGGCCTCTCCGTCTGGGCGCTCTCATCGACGCCCGCGCCGCCCGTCCGGGCATCGACATTCCGGACGGAAGCGCCTCGATCAGTCGCGAGCGCATCGTGTGTCGTACGGCCGGGGCGCTCAGCTACGCGATCGAGATCAGGATCGTGGCGCCCGACGGACACGTGGTCGACAGCCGCTCGTTCGATGCGGCCGTCGCCCGTCGCGACGCCGAGGAACAGGATCGGGCGTTCGGGCGTTCGCTGGGGCCTTCGAGCTACGGTACCGATCCGCGAAGCCTGGTCTGCCGGGCGGCTGCGCGCCGCTGCGACGGACACGATTTCCGCTGGCCGCCACCGCCCAACCAGACGCCGCTCGAACACTCGGCCCGCGCCGACGCGATGCGGAAGGCCTATGCGGCGGAGTTCGTTCCGTCATGTCGACTGCCGGCGTGATGCACCCACGACGGCGACTCAGAGACAGCCGGTCGCGCTAACGGCGAGCGGACGCTCGGGCCGATGCGATGCGACCGGCCCCAACATGACGGCCACCACCGTCACCACCTCCACTGGCGAACGGATCTCGCTGAAACGACTGGTGGCCAGCCTGGCCGACGCCGAACTGATCCCCGTTTTCCTGTCCGACACCGGCGGAATCATCGCCTACGGAGCACCCCACCGCTTCGCCACCACCGGCCAACGACGAGCGTTAGCCGCCCGAGACCGCGGCTGCACCGCACCCGGCTGCACCATGCCGCCGGAATGGTGCCAAAGCCATCACGTCATACCCCACAAAAACAAACCCGGCACCACCATCGACGAACTCGCACTCGTCTGCGAATACCACCACCTGGTCGCCCTCGAACAAGGCTGGGACATCGTCATGACCGACGGCAT
>CAHJXF010000177.1 GCA_903644065.1 Betaproteobacteria bacterium | reverse complement strand
CGTGGCGGTCGGCACCGACCGACAGTGGCTCGTGTTCTGCGACGCGATCGAGCGGCCCGACTTGGCCGCCGCCCCGCGCTGGCTGGCAGTCAGGGGACGCATTGTCGGGCGGGCGGAACTTGTGCCCGAAATCACTCGCTCGATGGCGGCCCGTTCGATGCGGAACTGGATCGCTCTCTTCGAGCCGCTCGGCATCCCGTGCAGTCCCATCAACGACTACCGGTAGGTCTTCGAGGAAGCTCAGGTCGTTCATCGCGGCCTTCGCGTCGATATGGCACGCAAAGAAGGCGGTGTCGTGTCCACGATCGCGAGCCCGTTGCGCCTGTGCGGCACGCCGCCGGCTTATGGACGACCGCCGCCCACCTTGGGCGATGCGACCGATGAAGTTCTTGCAAATCTGCTCGGACTGGACGCACCTCGAATCGACGACTTGCGAGCCCGCCGCATCATCTAAAGTTGCGGCGCTCCTGTGATCGCTCGATCCGACGTTGAAGTCAGGCTCATTTTCTTGCGACAACAGATGAGGCCCGCATCTCGTCGTAGTCTGACTCCGGCCGTTACTCTCTACAACCAAATAAATCGCCGTGCCCAAATTGTGGCTACCTTCGACGTTTCTTCGGCGTAGCTCTCAAACGAAATAATCCAATAACCTGTTGATTTTGCAGAAGATATTGAGCTTCTGTTAGCTTTGTGATCCCGGTTGTCGTCGGTTCGAGTCCCATCAGCCACCCATGTTCAGCACGACGCGTTCGCTCGCGATGCCCGTCCACACGATGATCCCCGTTTGATCGGTCGACCGGCGCAAGTCGTTGTCAGGCGGAGGACGCCTGAAGCAGCGCTTCGCGCGACGGCGCTTCTCGCCGCCGCGTCGTCCGGTTCCCTTTGAGCACGCCCCGAATGTCGAGAAGGACCGACTGCGGCTCCCCTAAGCCGCCGTCGACACTCCGGTCTCCAGCAGCTTGTCGATCGTGATCGGCAGCGAATGGGCGCGGTAACCGGTGGCGTGGAATATCGCGTTGGCGACCGCCGCGGCCGTCGACACGATGCCGATCTCGCCCAGACCCTTGATGCCCAGCGGCGACACTTCGTGGTCGGGCTCGGACACGAAGATCACGTCGATGTCGGCGATGTCCGCATTGACCGGGATGTGGTACTCGGCGAAATTGTGGTTCATAAAGCGGCCGAGCGCGTGGTCGGTGAGCGTCTCCTCGTGCAACGCCATGCCGATGCCCATCACGACCCCGCCGATGATCTGGCTGCGAGCCGTCTTCGGATTCACGATGCGACCCGCAGCCACCGCGATGACCACGCGCGTGACCCGGACGACGCCCAGTTCCTCGTCGACCTTCACTTCCGCGAAGATGGCGCTGTGCGTGCTGCGCGCCTTTCGCATCTCGCTGATCATGCCCTTCAAGCCGGGCTTCGCCGTCTCGGTCGCTTCGAGCCGTTCGACGTCCATCGCATCCATCAGGTCGGCGAGGGCCACCGAGGACGTCGGGTGTGAAGCGAGCGAGACGCGCCCGTCCTCGAACACGACCTGGCCGACCTCCGGCGTGCCGAGCGGTTGCCCGGGCAACTTCGCGAGACCGTCGACCAGACGGTCGCGAATCGTTTCGCAGGCCATGTGCACCGCGGCGCCCGTCGACGCGGCTGCCCATGACCCGCCTTCGACCGGCGCCGACGGCAGCTCGCTGTCGCCGAGCTTGACGCTGATCCGGTCGATCGGGATGCCGAGCGCGTCCGACGCGATCTCCGCCATGACGGTATAGGTGCCGGTCCCGACGTCGGACGTCGCGCAGGCGACCTCGAGACGGCCGTCGCGCTGGAGCGCCGCCCGCGCCGACGTCTTCATAAACTGCGCGTCCCACGCGCCCGTCGCCATGCCCCAACCGATCAGCTCGCTGCCCTCGCGCATCGATCGAGGCGCCCCCGACCGGCGCTCCCATCCGAACCGCGTCGCGGCTTCGTCGTATGCCTCGCGCAACGCCTTCGACGTGTAGGGCTTGTCGTCCATGGCGTCCTTGTCGGAATAGTTCAGGCGCCGGAATTCGAGCGGATCGACGCCGACGCGATAGGCCATCTCGTCCATGGCCATCTCGAACAACGTCATGCCGGTCGCCGCCCCCGGCGCGCGCATGTCGCCCGGCGTGTAGATGTCCATCGGGGCGATCCGGTGTTCGGCGGACGCGTTCTCGCACTGGTACGCCATCAACCCCCAGTTGACGATGACCTCCATGTAGTGCTCGAAGCGCGACGTCGGGCTCGAGCAGTCGTTGATGATCGCCTGCAGGTGACCGGACCGGTCGGTCGCCAGCGAGATCGTCTGCAGCGCCTCCGGACGATGCACATGGGTGAACATCTGCTGCCGCGTCATGACGACGCGGACGGAACGTTCGAGCATCTTCGCGGCCAGGGTCGCGAAGTAGACGTGGTACTGCGGCCTGAGCCCCGAGCCGAAGGCGCCGCCCACGTAGGGATTGAAAACGCGGACGTGATCCTCCTTGAAGCCGAAGATCGACGCGAGGTAGCGCTGGACGTTCTGCGAGCCTTGCGTCTTGTCGTGGACGGTGATGCGGCCATCGCCTTCCCACACGACGGTGGCCGCATGCATCTCCATCGGGTTGTGGTGTTCGGTGGCGAGGTGGTAGACGTTCGACACCTTCAGCGGCGCCGCATCGAACGCCTCGCGCGCATGGCCCCGGTTCTTCGGCGGCTGGTAGGTCGACCGCTTCCGCTTCGGCTCGAACTGCTCCGGTAGCGCGGCTTCGAGGCGCGTGTTGTGGTCGCCGGCAAGGTACTCGACCTCGATCAACGACGCGCCGTAGCGCGCGAGCTCGAGCGCTTCCGCGACGACGAGCGCGATCGGCTGTCCGCTGAAGTGGATCTCGTCGTCGTACAGGCCGCGAAACGGCGACCCCGGGACCGACACCTCGTCCGAGTAGCTCTTGTCGAAGAACGGCAAGTGCGGCCGGTTCTCGTGCGTGACGACTTGCACGATGCCGCGAACGGCGAGCGCCTCGCTCGCGTCGATGCGCCGGATCCGGCCGCGCGCGATGGCGGCCGACACGAGCCAGCCGTAAAGCAGGCCCGGCACCGGATGCTCGGCCGCGTAGCGCGCAGCGCCGGTCACCTTTTGCTGGCCCTCGACGCGGCGCAGGGCGGTGCCGATATGGGCGGACTGATGCAGTGATTGTGAAGTCATGATGGTTCCGTTCAGGCGACGCGTTTGTCGACCTGCGATTGAGGGGTTGCCGAGGCGGCCTGCCGGAGCGCGCGAACGATCGCCTTCCGGGCCAGCTCGATCTTGAAGTCGTTGTCGCCATGGCCGATGGCGGACGCCGTCATCCGCTTCGCGACGCGATCGAATCGATCGGGCGTCGGGGGTTGGCCCACGAGGTCCCGCTCCGCTTCGAAGTCGCGCCAGGGCTTGTGCGCGACACCGCCCAGGGCGATGCGGACATCGGCGACCTGCCCGTCCACGAGCTTCATCGCGACGGCCACGGAGACGAGAGCGAAGGCGTAGGAAAGACGGTCGCGCAACTTCAGGTAGGTGTGGTTGCGCCCGAAGTCGTCGGCGGGAAGGTCGATCGCCGTCACGATCTCGCCGTGGGCCAGCGTCGTGTCCCGATCGGGGGCGTCGCCCGGCAGCCGGTGGTAGTCGCGCATCTCGATGACGCGGTCGCCGCCCGGGCCGGTGACGCGCACCTGCGCATTCAGGGCGGCGAGCGCGACGGCCATGTCGGACGGGTGCGTGGCGATGCACGCGCTGCTGGCCCCGAGGACCGCGTGGATGCGGTTGACGCCCGTCAACGCACTGCAGCCGCTGCCGGCCTTCCGCTTGTTGCAGCGAGTCGTCGTGTCGTAAAAGTAATAGCAACGGGTCCGCTGGTTGAGGTTGCCGCCGTTCGTCGCCGCGTTGCGCAGCTGGGGGCTGGCCCCGGCCAGGATGGCCGACACGAGCAGCGGGTAGCGATCCGCGACCCGCTGGTCGAAGGCCGTCTCGCTGTTCGTGACGAGCGCGCCCAACCGCAACCCGCCGTTCTCGAGGTCCTCGATCCGGTCGAACGGCAGCCGCCTCAAGTCGACCACGCTGGCCGGACGCTCGACGTTCTCTTTCATCAGGTCGACGAGATTCGTGCCTCCGGCGAGGAATTTCGCCCCCGGGGTCATCCCGTCCCTGACGGCGCTCGCCAGGTCGTCGGGGCGTGCGTAGGCGAAGCGATTCATCGTGCACCCTCCGCTTGCAGGACCTGCATCACGGCGTCCGTGATGTTCGGGTACGCGCCACAGCGGCACAGGTTGCCGCTCATCCCCTCCCGGACCTCGTCGCGGGTGGTGGCGCGACCTTCGGCGATCAGTCCCCGCGCCGAACAGATCTGGCCGGGCGTGCAATACCCGCACTGGAACGCATCGTTCTCGATGAACGCTTCCTGCAGCGGATCGAGTGCGGCGTCGCGACCGAGTCCTTCGATGGTCGTGATCTCGCAACCGTCCTTGCTGACGGCGAGGGCCAGGCAACTGTTGACCCGCGTGCCGTCGATCAGGACGGTGCAGGCGCCGCACTGACCATGGTCGCAGCCTTTCTTCGTGCCGCTCAGGGCGAGCTGCTCGCGAAGCAGATCGAGCACGGTGACCCAGGGCTCGATGAACAGGCGGTGCGAAACGCCATTCACCGTCAGCGAGACGGTCCACGCCTTCGAATCGTCGAGCGATGAGGCGGGAGCGGAAGACACGGGCGCGATCGTGGTCATGTTCGATCCTTTGCTTAAAGCGTCACGCTAGAAGACTCGGGTATCGCGTCTTGTCGGCGCCCGACGGATTGAAAACGGAGGTCGCTCGGACGCGATCACGAGCGCTTCGCGTGCCGCCTACGCGCATCGCAAATTTCGACGTAAGCATCGGCCCGGGCCGGGCCGCGGTGGTCCAGACCGGCCCGGACCCCTGCCGACGAGAAGCGGCCTCGAGCGGTCGCCGACCGTGCGCGGCAGGCAAGGGATCGCTCGCACCTCCCCGGGCCGGCTCGTCCGTTCGGCCCGTCACCGGCAGAGCGAATGACGTCCCACGACGGCGGTGAATCGGCCTGCCCACGAAGCTCGACGACGTGACGTCACGCGAGCGAGGTCGAGGCGACGTCGACGAACGTGCGCAGCGACTCGACCGGATGCGGTCAGGTCCAGTACAGGATGCGCGCGGCGGGCAGCTGTTGCGCTATCTCGGCTTCGAAGAACGTGCGCAGCGACCGCATCGTCGCGGTGTCGTAGACCTGCTTGACCGTACCGAACTTCGTCCGCTTCTCGGTGCGCTTCTCGGTGCCCATCTCGAGGTCGGATCCCGGATACCAGCGCTGCAGCACCACCCGGGACGTGGGACTGAAGCGATGCGTGATGAGCTCGATCGTCAGGTCGATGTCGCGAACGCCCTTCAGCGCCGCCGACGCCGCGTCGATCAGCTCGGCATACGCCGCCTCCCACCCTTCCGCCGCGATGATCGGCGCGATCGTGAGGCCGATCGGGTAGCCGGTTTCGCCCATGCGCGCCAGCGCCGCGAGCCGTGACGCCACGGAGCTGGTGCCACCCTCGAAGCGGGCGAAGCGCGCCGGATTGATCGAGGCGCGCATGCGCGTGCGACCGCGATGCGCGAGTCGCAGCAGCGGTTCGACCGCATCGAACTTCGACGTGAAGCGCAGCTGCGTCGCGACGTCCCACTCGCCGAAGTGCGTGATCAGCGCCGACAGCGAGCCGGTCAGGTGATCGAGCGCCAGCGGATCGGTGTAGCAGGACGCCTCGAACGTCGTGCCCTCGGCGGCGCGCGACGTCGAGCGGGACGTGACCGTGCCGTTGCCGAGATGCCCCGGCAACTCCGCGAGGATCTCCGGCAGGTTCGCGTAGACGCGCGTGATCGGCGGGCCCTTCAGCGAACCCGCGAGATAGCAGTAGCTGCAGTGCGCCGGACACCCTTCGGCCAGATCGACGCGCCAGTCGGCGGACGGCGCGATCGGCTGCAGGCGACGCCTGGACGGCGGCGCGACGACGATCGCCAGCGTCTGCTTGGCTTCGACGTAGGCGCGACGTTCGTCGGTGGAAAGGTCCAGCGCGAGCCGATCGTTCGGCAGCTCGCGCACTTCGACGCCCAGCGCTGCGGCGCGCTCCGCGATCGCCCGGCCATGTTCCCACTGCAGCGCGGACCGCGTCGCCAGCACGCGACGGGGCAGCCAGAGTCGGGGTGCGGGCCGGTCACGCTGGGCGTCGTCCGCGGGGGCCGACAAGATCGAGCTCATGCAGTTTCCATCGTCGAGGCGACTGGGACGTCGAGCTTCGAATGGTCGGGACGGACGGGGGATATACAAGCCATGGACCGGCGCGATCGATCGTCGTCCATGACTTGCCGAACAGGTCGACCCGGTCGCAGGTCCGCGGCTGCGCACCGACGCGTTCGAGGCGAAAGCAATAGCGATGGGGTGGGCATCGGCCTCGGCGTTGCCCTTGTCCCTTGTCCCTTGTCCCTTGTCCTCGTCCCTCGTCCCTCGCCCTCGCCGTCGCCCTTGGCATCGGCGTTGCCGATCGCACTGGCGATTGCGACGAACGAACTGCGATCGCGGGTCGGACCTAGGCCGAGAAAGGCCCGCCTCGTCGATCGGGACCCCGATCCGAGGCACGGCGCTCCGCCAAGCGCTCGTCGATGCTGCCGGCCCATTGGCAGATGATCTCGATGATGATGCCGAGCGGGCCGACCCCGTAGAGGAAGAAGTCGTCGTTGCTCGCGCTGCCGTTCATCGAGCAGGTGAAGACACCGGCGATCGAGCGATGACCCGAGACGCCCGGCGCCAGGTCGATGACGATCGCCGCGAGCAGTTTTCGGCCGGCTTCGGAGATCTGCCCTTCCAGCCGGTTGCCTTCGACGCGGCCTTTCGCCAGCAAGCCGTCGAGCGTCAGTTGTCCGAACCCCTTGTAACCGTCGCAGCTGAAACACATGGAATAGTCGCCACTCTTCATCGTCCCTCCGCTGAAACGTCCTGGTGACCCGCCACGACTAGGGTCTAGTCGCCGAACGAGCGGAAGACGAGTTTTTACCTAGCGACGGTGATCCGCTCGCCTCGCAGCGGGCTTGCGCCGCTCGACGGCGACCGCCGGGCACAGCGGACCTGCCGCGCAGCGACGACGGCGAACTGGCTCACGCGGTCGAGCCTTCACGGCCGCGGCGCGTCGCAACGCGACGACTCGTCCAACCGGAAGCGAGAT
>CAHJXF010000176.1 GCA_903644065.1 Betaproteobacteria bacterium | reverse complement strand
CGGCGAGCCGACGCTGCTATTCTGCGACAACGACACCAACACCAACCGACTGTTCGGCACCGACAAGCCGGGCTACTTCAAGGACGGTATCAACGATTGCGTCGTCGACGGCAAGGTCGACGCGGTCAATCCGGCGGGCTTCGGCAGCAAGGCCGCGGCGCAGTACGTGTTCGACATCGCGGCCGGCGGCAGCGCCACGGTGCGCGTCCGGCTGCGGCCCGACGACGGCACCGTCATCGGCGCGATCGTCGACGCCGACTTCGATGCGCTGGTCGACCTGCGACGCGGCGAGGCCGACGCGTTCTACGAAGCGCTGCAGCGCAGCCTCGCCGACGAAGACGACCGGCGCGTGCAGCGCCAGGCCTTCGCCGGGCTGCTGTGGGGCAAGCAGTACTACGGCTACGACGTCAGGCGCTGGATGCACGGCGACCCGGCGATGCCGCCGCCGCCCGCGCAGCGCAAGGGCATCCGCAACGGCGACTGGCGGCACTTCGTGCTGTCCGACGTGATCTCGATGCCGGACAACTGGGAGTACCCGTGGTTCGCGAGCTGGGACCTGGCGTTCCACTGCATCGCGTTCGCGTTGATCGACCCGGCGTTCGCCAAGTCGCAGCTCGTGCTGCTGCTGCAGGCGCGCTCGCAGCATCCGAACGGCGAGCTGCCGGCTTACGAGTGGAACCTCGACGCGGCCAACCCGCCGACCCAGGCCTTCGCGGCGCTGCAGATCTACGAGATCGACCGGCAGCAGAGCGGCAAGGGCGACATCACGTTCCTCGAACGCGTGTTCCACAAGCTGACGCTCAACTTCACGTGGTGGGTCAACCGCGAGGACATGGCGGGTCGCAACATCTTCCAGGGCGGCTTCCTCGGGCTCGACAACATCGCGCTGTTCGATCGCAGCATCCCGATGCAGGACGGCTCGTACGTGGACCAGTCGGACGCCACCGCGTGGATGGCGATGTACGCGCTCAACCTGATGCGCATCGCGATGGAGCTGGCGCTGCACGACGCGGTGTACGAGGACCTGGCCACCAAGTTCTTCGAGCACTTCCTGTACATCGCGGAAGCCGCGCACGGACCGGACGGCGCGACGGGCTCGGGTCTGTGGGACGACACCGACGGCTTCTACTACGACGTGCTGCAGAAGCCGGGGCAGACGCCGCAGCCGCTGCGCGTGCGCTCGCTGGTCGGCCTGATCCCGCTGCTCGCGGTCGAGGTGCTGCGCGACGACGTGCTGCGCGACCTGCCGCAGTTCAGCGAGCGCCTGCGCTGGTTCCTGTCGCAGCGGCCCGAGCTCGCGCGCCTGGTCTCGCACTGGAGCGACGTGAACCGGCGCGAATACCGGCTGCTGTCGCTGATGCGCCGCGACCGCATGAACCGCGTGCTGTCGCGCATGCTCGACGAGTCCGAGTTCCTGTCCGACCACGGCGTGCGCTCGGTATCGCGCTACCACCTCGAGCATCCGTACACGTTGAAGCAGGACGACTCGTCGCGTTCCATCATGTACGAGCCGGCCGAGGGCCGCACGCGCCTCTACGGCGGCAACTCGAACTGGCGCGGCCCGATCTGGATGCCGATCAACTACATGCTGATCGAGTCGCTGTACAAGTTCGACGCGTACTACGGGCCGACCCACCGGATCGAGTATCCGACCGGCTCCGGCCGGCTGCACAGCCTGAGCGAAGTCGCGGACGCGCTCGGCGACCGCATCAAGGCGCTGTTCCGGAAAGACGAGCGCGGCCACCGCGTGCTGCTCGGCGACAGTCCGCTCGAGCAGGACGACCCGCACTTCCGCGACCTGCTGCTGTTCCCCGAATACTTCGACGGCGATACCGGCAAGGGCCTTGGCGCCACCCACCAGACCGGCTGGACCGCCCTGATCGCGGTGCTGCTGCATCCGCGCGACGCGTCGATGCAGACCGCGGCCACGGCGATCCCGCCGGATCACGATCCATCGCAACCAGGAGTCTCCGCATGAGCGACACCCAGCCTTCTTCGACGTCCAACATGGATTCCCCGGAGCTGCGCACCCCGGCCGCCGAGGTCGCGCCGCGCCATCCGTACTTTCCGTACCTGACCGGCCAGCCGGCCCTCGTCACCGGCGCCAACTCCGGCATCGGCAAGGCGGTCGCGCTCGGCCTCGCGAAGGCGGGCGCCGACGTGATCGTCAACTACGTGACCGACCCGGCCTCGGCCGACGCGGTGTGCCAGGAGATCGTCGCGATGGGGCGCCGCGCCGTCGCCATCCAGGCCGACGTGAGCGTCGAGGCCGAGGTGGTCGCGATGTTCGCCAAGGCCGTCGAGGCGTTCGGCACGCTGCACATCGTGGTCAGCAACGCGGGCCTGCAGCGCGACTCCGCCTTCGACCAGATGACCCTCGACCAGTGGAACAAGGTGATCTCGGTGAACCTCACCGGCCAGTTCCTGTGCGCCCGCGAGGCGGTGCGCGAGTTCAAGCGCCGCGGACTCGATCTCAAGGTGTCGATGGCGGCCGGCAAGATCGTGTGCATGAGCTCGGTGCACCAGCAGATCCCGTGGGGCGGCCACGTCAACTACGCGGCCTCGAAGGGCGGCGTGATGCTGATGATGAAGAGCATCGCGCAGGAGATGGCGCCGCAGCGCATCCGCGTCAACGCGGTGGCGCCGGGGGCGATCCGCACGCCGATCAACACGGCGGCGTGGAGCACGCCCGAGGCCTACGAGAGCCTGATGACGCTGGTGCCGTACAACCGCATCGGCGAGCCCGACGACATCGCGCAGGCGGTGGTCTGGCTGGCGTCGGACGCGGCCGACTACGTGACCGGGGCGACGCTGTTCGTCGACGGCGGCATGACGCTGTACCCGGGCTTCTCGACCGGCGGTTGATGGGACGACGCGCACGACCGGCCCGTCCTCTGCCGACCGAGTGCAGTGATCGGTGCGCCTGTAGGCGCATCTCCGAATCGCGTCGGTGCGACGCCGACCGGGGGAACTGTCCCCGCGCGCCGGTCTCGCAACCTTGCTTTTCAATAACAGGAGGCCTCATGCCCCGATCTCTTCCCCCTCGTCCCTCGTTGCCGATACGCTCCGCCGTCCTCCCGCTGGTCCTCGCTAGCGCGTTGCTCAGCGCTTGTGCCAGCCAGGGTCCCGCGCCGGTCGCCGGGCTGGCCGTCGCCCGCACGTCGTTGAATCAGGCCGAGAGCGCCGGTGCGGCGCAGTACGCGCCGGTCGAATTGCTGACCGCCCGCGACAAGCTGAGTCGCGCCGAAGTCGCGATGAACGACAAGCGCTACGACGACGCCCGCGTGCTGTCCGACGAAGCCGCGGCCGATGCCGACGTCGCCGAACGCAAGGCCCGTGCGGTGAAGGCCTCGCAGACCGCTGCCGAGATGCAGCGCTCCAACGCGGTACTCGGCAGCGAGTTGAATCGCGCGCCGACGCAGTAGGCCGCCGGCGACGTCGCCGCTCCGTGCGCGCTCGTGTGCGTGCGCCGCTCCCGACCCGATCCGCTGACGATCGCTTTCCGCCGTCGCTTCGATGCGCGGAGCGACCCGCATCCAAGGAACTTCGATGAACTCGTTCTCCCCCCGATCGCCGCTCGCCGTGCTGACAGCGACGCTGCTCGCTGCTTGCGCCACGCCGCTGCCCAACGCCAACCTCGAGTCCGCCCGCTCGGCCTACAACATCGCCGCGGCCGACCCCGAGGTGGTCCGCACCGCGCCGCGCGAGCTCGCGCAGGCGCAGGACGAACTGCAGCGCGGCGACCTCGCGTTCAAGGACGGCAAGAAGCCCGAGGTCGTCGATCACTACGCCTATCTCGCGCAGCAGCGCGCCCAGGTCGCCACCGAGTCGGCGCGCGCGGCGCGCGCGGACCAGGCGTCGACCGACGCGCAGACCCAGCGCGACCGCATCGTGCTCGCGTCGCGCACGCGCGAGGCCGAGCAGGCACGCAACGCCGCCGACCGCGCCAAGGGGGACGCCGACCTCGCGAAGCAGCAGGCGCTCGCGTCGCAGCAACGCGCCGGCGCGCTCGAAGACCAGCTCGCGGCGTTGCAGGCCAGGCAGACCGATCGCGGCATGGTGCTGACCATCGGCGACGTGCTGTTCGACACCGGCAAGTCGACGCTGAAACCCGGTGCGATGAAGACCATCGACGACCTCGCGGCCTTTTTGCAGCAACACCCGGAGCGGAAGGTGCTGATCGAGGGCTACACCGACAGCACCGGCAGCGAGCAGACCAACCTCGACCTGTCGCAACGTCGGGCGCAGTCGGTGCGCGACGAGCTGACGCGGCGCAACGTGGCGTTCGAGCGCGTCCAGGTACACGGTCTCGGCGAGCGTTACCCGGTGGCCGGCAACGACACCGGTTCGGGTCGTCAGCTCAATCGTCGCGTCGAGGTGGTGTTCTCGAACAACGGCGGCCAGTTCGAGTCGCCGCGCAGCTGAGGCCGTCGCGGCATCCGTGGTGCGCGCGCGTAGACGATCGCGCGGACCACGTCGCCGCGTCCGCGTGCCGCGCTACGGGCGACGCGCGATGAGATCCTTCACGACTTCGTTCGACCCGCCGTCGGTGCGCTGCACCCGCGCGTCCGCGTACAGGCGCGCGATCGGGTAGTCGGTCTTGTAGCAACGCGAGCGACCGTCGCGCTCTCGGCGAGCTTGAAGCGCGTGCTCTGGAAGTCGACCAACGGCTTGCCGAACGCCGACCGGTCCTTCGTCCAGTCGACGGTCAGCTCGAACGGTGCGCTCGACGACGGCCGCCGAGGCCACCGCGATCAACATCCGTTCGAACGGCGACTGGCCCATCAGTTGCGCGAAGCCGAGCCCTGCGACGCCGCCGATCGGGTGGTCGATCGGCACCCGGACGTCGTCGAAAAACAGCTCGCAGGTGTCGGACGCGTGCTGGCCGATCTCGTCGAGCACGCGGCCGACGCGAGAGCCTGGCGGCCCGGCGCGGGTGTCGAGCCCGCCGGTATCGAGCACGACCAGCAAAGTGCCTTCGCGCCCTGTCGCGGATCGGTCTTGACGACGACGATCAGGTCGGCGATCGAGTCGTTGGCGCTGAACGTCTTGGCGCCGTCGATCACGTCGCGCTCGCCGTCGCGGATCGCGCGCGTCGTGATCGACTGCAGGTCCGAGCCGGTGCCGGGTTGGGTCATCGCGATCGCCGCGAAGCGTTCGCCGGCGATCCTGTCCGGCAGCCGGCGCCGCTGCTGTTCGACGCGACCTCGCGATCGTTCGGCTCAGCGCCGGCGCGGTGCCGCTGGCGGTGCTGGCCGCCGAGCCGGGTTTCGCCGACAGCACGGCGTTCCAGCGAGCCTTCGAGCAATGGACGGGAAGCGCGCCGGGTACCTACCGCCAGCGCCACGCGGCCGTCGTCGGGCGATGATGCGGATCCTTTCCACTGGCGCGCGAGACCACCGATGGCCGGACCGACGATTCCCTTCTGGCAAGGCCACTTCGACGCAGGAACCATTCCGTGGGACCGCGGCGGCCCCGGACCGCAGGTCGCGGTCTGGCTCGACGGCGACATCCCGCCCGGCACCCGGCTGCTGGTCCCGGGCTGCGGCTCGGGCTGGGACGTGGCGGCGTTCGCGCGGGCCGGCATGACCGTGACGGGCGTCGACTACACGCCGGCCGCGGTCGCGGCCGCTTCTTCGTTGCTGGCTCGCGAGGGCCTCGCGGCCGAGGTCGTGCTGGCCGATGTCCTCGCCTGGTCGCCGCCACGGCCGGTCGACGCGATCTACGAACAGACCTGCCTGTGCGCGCTGCATCCGGATCACTGGACGCGCTACGCCGTGCAGCTGCAGGCGTGGCTGCGGCCCGGCGGCCGGCTGTTCGCGCTGTTCATGCAGCGCCAACGGCCCGGCGCCCGCGAGGGTCTGATCGAGGGGCCGCCGTTCCACTGCGACATCAACGCGATGCGGGCGCTGCTGCCGCTCGCCGCGTGGGACTGGCCGAAGCCGCCGTACCCGGCCGTGCCGCATCACAGCGGCGCCTTCGAACTGGCGGTGATGCTGACGCGACGCTGAGCGTCCACGTTCACGTCCGCGTCCGCGTCCGCGTCCACGTCCACGTCCACGTCCACGTCCGCGTCCGCGTCCGCGTCCGACTCGCGGTCGGTTCCCCGGCCTCCGCGTCAACCTGGCTGTTCGATGCGGACCGGCTCCGGAATGCGGTACCCGTAACGCACCGCCGTCATCTCGGCGAGGATCGCCACCGCGATCTCGGGCGGCGTCCGGGCCCCGTTCTTGAGACCGACCGGTCCGTGCAGCCGGTCGATCTGCTCGGCCGTGACGTCGAACTGCAGCAGGCGCTCGCGACGCCGCGCCTGGTTGGCCTTCGAGCCGATCGCGCCGACGTAGAACGCGTCGCCCCGCAACGCCTCCATCAGCGCCAGGTCGTCGAGCTTCGGATCGTGGGTCAGCGCGACGACGGCGCTATGGGCGTCGGGCTTCATCGCGATCACCGCGTCGTCGGGCATCTCGCTGGTCAGCGCGCTGCCGTCGACCTGCCACTGCGCGGTGTATTCCTCGCGCGGGTCGCAGACGATCACGCGGTAGTCGAGCGCCTGCGCCATCTGCGCCAGGTACAGCGTCATCTGCCCCGCGCCGATGATCATCAGGCGCCAGCTCGGACCGTGCAGCGTCGACAGCGCGCGGTCGGTCAGCGTCAGCGCTTCGCCGCGTCGGTCGAAGCCGTCGGCGTCGGACAGCGTCACGGCACCGTCGTCGAGGTCGAGCGTGCGGCGCAGCCGATGGCCGCGCGCGATGCCGTCGGCGAGCTCCTCGATGCGCGATCGTTCGACGATCGGCTCCATGACCAGCTCGATCGTGCCGCCGCACGGCAGGCCGAAGCGGTTGGCCTCCTCGGCGCTGATGCCGTAGGTCACGCGCTCGGGCTTGTCGATCGCGAGGCCGTGGCCGTCGGCGCCGCGCACCTTTGCGACCAGGTCGTCCTCGATGCAGCCGCCTGAAACCGAGCCGGCGATGCGCGCCAGGCCGGCTTCGTCCTCGCCGATCGCGACGATGGCGCCGACCGGCCGCGGTGCCGAGCCCCAGGTCCGCACGATGGTGCCCATCGTGACGCGACGTCCTTCGGCGCGCCACGCGACGATGGTCTTCAAGACGTTGAGATCGACGTTGTCCATGGGGTCGCGGTCCGACGGGTGGGGCGGCGGGGCATGGTATCGCTTCGCTTCGGCGCGACGCTCGGACGGGCGCGGACCCGCCTGCCGGACGCGAGCGGCGGATGCGCCGCTCGAGCCGGACCGTCG
>CAHJXF010000175.1 GCA_903644065.1 Betaproteobacteria bacterium | reverse complement strand
GCGGGCCGCCGATGCCGAACGGCGCGAGCCCGGGGATGCGGTCGGCCAGCGGACCCAGCAGCGACGCCGCCAGCAGGTCGCCGGACGCCTCGCCCGCGACCATCGCCAGCGGCACGCTCATCGACCGCACGGCTTCAGCGGACGATGCCGCGCGTCGCGGTCCCGAGGAACGCGTGCAGCGCACGCAGCGACTCGGCCGCGTTCGACGTCTCGGCGCCCGCCTGCGCGTCGATGGCCGCGCGGGCCTCGTCGAGTGAGAGGCCGCTGCGGTACAGCGACTTGTAGGCCGAACGGAGCGCGGCGATGGTCGTCGCGTCGAAGCCGCGGCGCTTCAGGCCCTCGACGTTGATGCCGTGCGGCGCGGCCGGGTCGCCGCTGACCATCGTGAACGGCGGCACGTCCTGGCGCAGCATCGTGCCGATGCCGGTGAAGGCATGCGCCCCGATGCGCACGAACTGGTGCACGCCGGTGTCGCCCCCAAGGATCGCCCAGTCGCCGACCTCGGCATGGCCCGCGATCTGGGCCTTGTTGGCGAAGATGGTGTGGTCGCCGACCCGGCAGTCGTGCGCGACATGCACGTAGGCCATGATCCAGTTGTCGCAGCCGATGCGCGTCATGCCGCCGCCCTGCAGCGTGCCGAGATTGAAGGTGCCGTACTCGCGCAGCACGTTGTCGTCGCCGATCTCGAGCCGGGTGTCCTCGCCCGCGTACTTCTTGTCCTGCGGCGCGCCGCCGATCGCGTTGAACGCGGCGATGCGGTTGCGGCGGCCGATCGACGTGCGGCCCTCGATCAGCACGTGCGATCCGACGCTCGTGCCGGCATCGATTCGCACGTGCGGACCGACGATGCTGTAGGCGCCGATCTCGACATCGTCGGCGAGCTCGGCCGCGGCGTCGACCAGCGCGGTCGGATGGATGCGCATCGCGGGCCGCACCATCGCTTCAGGCGGCCGGCGCGACCATCTTGTAGGCGCACATCAGGTCGGCTTCGGCGCACAGCGTGCCGTCGACCAGCGCCTTGCCCGAGTACTTCCACATGCCGCGCAGCGAGCGCTTGAGTTCCACCTCGAGGATCATCTGGTCGCCCGGCATCACCGGCTTCTTGAAGCGCGCGTTGTCGATGCCGACGAAGTAGTAGAGCGATTCGGCGTTGGGCTTCGCGTTCATCGTGATGAACGACAGGATGGCCGCGGCCTGCGCCATCGCCTCGATCACCAGCACGCCCGGCATGACCGGGCTGTGCGGATAGTGGCCGGGGAAGAACGGCTCGTTGATGCTGACGTTCTTGAGCGCCCGGATGGTCTTGCCCGCCTCGCAGTCGAGCACGCGGTCGATCAGCAGCATCGGATAGCGATGCGGCAGGTGCTCGAGGATCTGGTGGATGTCGAGAGACGTCATGCGGGCCTTTCGGGCACGGTTGGATCCGGAGGCCGATCGGCCGTGGCGTCGCCGGCGACCCGCATTGCGCTCTCGAGCCGGCGGACGCGCTCGCGCAGGCCGTCGAGCCGTCGCAGCACCGCGGCGCTCTTCTCGAACGCGGCATGTTCGGCCATCGGATAGTAGCCGGTGTACTGGCCCGGCTTGCCGATCGAGCGACTGACGAAGGTCTGCGTGGAAATCACGACATCGTCGGCGATGGTGACGTGGCCCATGATGCGTGCCGCACCGCCGATCTGGCAGCGGCGGCCGATGATCGCGCTGCCCGCGATGCCGACGAACGCGGCCATGATCGTGTCCTCGCCGACCTGCACGTTGTGGCCGACCTGGATCTGGTTGTCGAGCTTCACGCCGTCGCCGATGCGCGTGTCGCCGAGCGCGCCGCGATCGATGGTGGTGTTGGCGCCGATCTCGACGTCGTTTCCGATCACCACGCCGCCCACCTGGGGGATCTTCACCCAGCAGGGTCCGTCCTTCGCGAAGCCGAAGCCGTCGGCGCCGATCACGGCGCCCGAGTGGACGATGCAGCGGGCGCCGATCGTGCAGCCGGCGTAGACCACGACGCCGGCATGCAGCCTCGTCGCCTCGCCGACCGTGGAACCGGCGCCGACCTGCGTGCCGGACCCGATCCGCACCCGCGCGCCGATGCTCGCGTGCGCGCCGATCACGGCCTGCGGCCCGACGGTCGCGCTCGCGTCGATGCGGGCCCCGGCGGCGACGATCGCGGAGGCGGCGATGCCGGAGGGCTCGTCGGGATGCGCATTCGCATCGAAGAACTGCGCGATACGGGCGAAGTGCAGGTAGGGATCGTCGCAGACCCACAGACGATGCGCCTCGTCGGCCAGCAGCCCGGCGTCCTGCGCCGTGACCAGCACCGCCGACGCGGCACTTGCCGCGACGGCGCCGCGATAGCGGGCAGCGGTGACGAACGCGAGCTGCTCGACGGTCGCGGACTCGAGCGGCGCGAAACCCGCGACGCGGCGTCGCAAGTCGCCGCCACACGCGCCGCCGAACCGCTCGACCAGCGCGGCGACGGCGTACGTCCCGGTGGCCGCGACACCGCTCGAACCATCGGCCGTCATGCGCGGGTCATCGCCTTTCGCGCCGCGTCGTCCGTGCGCGATCGGCGCCTACTTGGTCGGCGCCGTCGGCGCCGCCGCGGCATTGAGCGACTTGAGCACCTTCTCGGTGATGTCGATCTTTGGATTCACGTAGACGGCATCCTGGAAAACGATGTCGTACTTCTCGCTTTCGGCGAGCTGCCGGATGACGCGATTGGCGCGCTCGACGACCGCGGCGAGTTCCTCGTTCTTCCGTTGGTTGATGTCCTCGTTGAACTCGCGCTGGCGGCGCTGGAAGTCCTTGTCCAGGTCGGCGAGCTCGCGCTGCCGACGCGTCCGATCGCTGTCCGACAGCACCGGCGAATCCTTGTCGAACTTGTCCGCGGTGGCCTTCAGGCGCGCGTTGGCGTCCTGCAGGTCCTTCTGGCGCTTCGAGAACTCGGACTCGAGCTTGCTCTGCGCCGCCTTGGCCGGATTGGAGTCGCGCAGGATGCGGTCGAGGCTGACGAAGCCGATCTTCGTGCTCTCCTGCGCCGACGCGACCTGCGCGCCCGCGAGCATCAAGGCGGCGAACAACAGCGACAGGAGTCCCGAAGGACGGCGGACGAATCGCATTTCCATGAAAGAACCTCGACGTTGAATGGGATGTTGCACCGGGGCGGATCGACTCCATCGCGGCGGCGACGGCTTCGACCGCCGCGGATCAGAAACCGTTGCCGATGTTGAACTGCAGGCGCTGCAGCTTGTCCTCGGGCTTGGAGCGCAGCGGGATCGCATAGCTCAGGCGCAGCGCGCCGAGCGGCGACAGCCAGTTGATGCCGAAGCCCACCGAATACTTGATGCCCGAACCGACCAGCACGGTCCCCGTGGTCGGCGTGTAGGTGTTGACCAGCGTGGTCGGATCGGTCGTCAGCACGCTGCCCCTGCCTTCGCCGAAGCGTTGCCCGGCCGTGATCTTGACCCGCTCGGCGTAGACGCCGCCGGTATCGCCGAAGACGAAGCCGCGGAACGCACGGTCCTTGCCGGTACCCGGCAGCGGGAACAGCAACTCGACGTTGGCGTTGAAGCGCTTGGCGCCGCCGATCGGGTCGCCGTTCAGGTCGCGCGGGCCGATCGAGCTCGTGTCGTAGCCGCGTACCGAGCCGATGCCGCCCGCGTAGAAGTTCTTGAAGACCGGCAGGTTCTTGCCGCCGTAGCCCCGGCCGTAGTCCACCTCGCCGTTGAACGACAACGTGTAGTTCGTGTTGATCGGGTAGTAGTAGGTCTGCTGGTAGCTGGCGCGGTAGTACTTGAGGTCGCCGAGCGGCGTGGCGGTCTCGAGGTTGGCGCGCTGGTAGCGGCCGCGCGTGGGCGTGATGCCGCTGTCGCGGTTGTCGCGCTGCCAGCCGATCGTCCCGATGTACGCGTTGGTCGACTCGCCGTTCTGCGCCACGTAGTCGACATACGCCTGGGGGCTGGAATCGTAGAGCGTGATGCCGGTGTGCTCGAAGCGCGCGCCGAAGAACACCGTGTCGTACTCGGTGAACGGCACGCCGAAGGTGAGACCGCCCCCGGCTGTCCGCAGCGAGTAGTCGCCGAGGCTGATGGACGACGGGTTGGTCGTGCGGTAGAACACGTCGAAGGTCCGCGACACGCCGTTGTCGGTGAAGTACGGGTCGGTGGCCGACAGCGCGGCGGTGCGGTTGAGCTTGCTGGTGTCGAGCGAGAGGCCGACGTTCTGGCCGCTGCCGAACACGTTGGCCTGCTGGACCGACGTGGTCAGAATGACCTTGTCCGCCTGCGAATACCCCGCGCCGATGTTGAACGTGCCCGTCGGCTTCTCGACGACCGCGATGTTGGCGTCCACCTGGTCGCTGGTGCCCGAGACCTGGGGCGTCTCCAGGTTGACTTCCTTGAAGTACGACAGCCGCTCCAGGCGTTCCTTCGACAGCTTGATGGCCTCGACGTCGTACCAGCCGCCCTCGGACTGGCGCATCTCGCGACGCACGACCTCGTCGCGCGTCTTGGTGTTGCCGGTGAGGTTGATGCGACGCACGTACACGCGTCGGCCGGGGTCGACGAAGATGGTGAACGCCACCTGATGTTCGGCGCGGTTCAGTTCGGGCTGCGCGTTGGCGTTGGCGAACGCATAGCCGAGCGCGCCGAGACGGTCCTGGATGGCCTTCGTCGACTCGGTCAGGCGCTCGCCCGAATACACGTCGCCGGCCTTGAAGCGCAGCAGCTTGCGCAGCTCTTCCTCGGTGACCAGCGCCTCGCCGGCGATCTTGACGTCCGAGACGGTGTACTTGTCGCCCTCGGTGATGTTGATCGTGACGTAGATGTCCTTCTTGTCCGGCGTGATCGACACCTGCGTGGACTCGACGTTGAATTCGAGGTAGCCGCGGTTGAGGTAGTACGAGCGCAGCGACTCGATGTCGCCGTTGAGCTTCTGCTTCGAGTACTGATCGCTCTTGGTGTACCAGGTCAGCCAGCCGGGGGTGCTGAGCGCGATCTCGTCGAGCAGCGCCTTCTCCTTGAAGACCTTGTTGCCGACGATGTGGATCTGCTTGATGGTGGCGACGTCGCCTTCGTCGATGTTGAACGTGATGCTGACCCGATTGCGTTCGAGCGGCGTGACGGTGGTCGTGATCTGCGCCCCGTACTTACCGCGCGTCAGGTACTGGCGCTTCAACTCCTGCTCCGCGCGATCGAGGACCGAGCGATCGAAGATCGAGGTCTCGGACAGGCCGATGTCGCGCAGCGCCTTCTTCAGCGTGTCCTTGTCGAACTCCTTCATGCCGGTGAAGTCGATCGCCGCGATCGCCGGCCGTTCCTCGACGACCACGACCAGCACGTCCCGGTCGACGTCGATGCGCACGTCCTTGAAGAAACCAGTGGCGTACAGCGCCTTCAGCGCGGCCGTCGCCTTCTCGTCGTTGAAGGTCTCGCCGACCTTGACGGGCAGGTAGCTGAACACGGTGCCGGCGTCGGTGCGCTGGATGCCTTCGACGCGGATGTCGCGCACGACGAACGGCTCGACCGCATGCGCCGCGACGCTGCCGAAGACGCCCCCGAGCGCCGCGGCGATCACGACCGGCCGACCCCATGCGGGCCGCGAGCGGCCGGACGCCAGGATCGGACGCGAGACGAGCGAGGCAATCGAACGATGCGCGACGAACGGCGAAGCCAGGCGCGACAAGCGGAATTTCGTCATCGAGGGATGCGTCGGAGCTGCGGTACCGCGGAATGCGGAGAATCGAACAGGCGGCACGAGCCGCACGGCGAAACGGGGTGGAGGAAGTCGGCGGAAGAAGGCGCCGAGGGCGGCGCCGCGTCCGGTCAGGACAACTTGCGCAGGAAGTCGTTGAACAGGGCCACGACCATCAGGCTGCCGAGAAGGAACAGGCCGGCGCGCTGACTCCACTCCAGAAACCGTTCCGAAGGCGGGCGCCCCCTCACAATTTCGGCCGAATAATACAGCAAGTGTCCGCCATCCAGCATGGGGATCGGTAACAGATTCATGACGCCGAGACTGATGCTGATGAAGGCGACGAAGTTGATGAAGAACAGGGGTCCGAGGTCCAGCGACTGCTTCGCGTAGTCCGCGATCGTGACCGGCCCGCTGATGTTCTTGAGCGAGACCTGGCCGGCGACCATCTTGCCGATCATGCGCAACGAGAACACGCAGAGGTCCCAGGTCTGCGCCGCGCCGCGCGCCACGGCGTCGACCGGTCCGTAGCGCACCTTCACGCGGTCGCCGCGACCCGTCGGGTAGACGCCGATGACGCCGACCGACCCGTTCGTCCCCGAGGCGGCCGGCGTGACGTCGACGCGGATCTCCGCGCCGCCGCGCTCGACGGTCATCGCGAGCCTTCGTTCGGGCGAAGCCGCGAGGATGCGGCGGAAGGTCTCGACGTCGTCGATCGGCCGATCGTCGATCGACACGATGCGGTCGCCGGCCTTCAGGCCGGCCGTCGCCGCCCTGCCCTCGGGATCGCTGACCTCGCCGATGCCGGGCTGCCGCAGCAGCAGTTGCAGCCCGAGACGCGACATGAACTCGCCTTCGAACGCCGTCGCGTCGAGCCGGGCGAGATCGACCTTCACCGTGCGGACCGGACCGGTTCCGTCGGCCCGTCGTACCTGGAGCGCCGCGACGCCGCGATCGATGCCGATCTTCAGCAGCCGCCAGCGCAGGTCGACCACCGAACGCAGCGGCTCGTCGTCCAGCGCCACGACCTCGAACGGCTCGTCGATGCCGGCGTGGAACAGGTCCGTGCTCGCCTCCGGCGTGGAGAACGCGGCGCGCGGCTCCTCGACGCCGACGAGGTTCAGTCCGGCGTACAGCAGCACGGCGATCAGCAGGTTGGTGAGCGGTCCGGCGACCACGATCGCGATGCGCTTCATCACCGGCTGCCGATTGAAGGCGCGCGGCAGGTCGGCGGGCGCGATCGTGGCGCCGTCGACTTCGCGCTCGTC
Source organism: Betaproteobacteria bacterium (assembly GCA_903644065.1). Classification (GTDB taxonomy): domain Bacteria; phylum Pseudomonadota; class Gammaproteobacteria; order Burkholderiales; family Burkholderiaceae_D; genus CAHJXF01. The sequence goes on along the minus strand of CAHJXF010000175.1, from coordinate 335 downwards.
CAGCATCGCGACGTAGCCGCCGAGCGGGATCGGCGACACGACCCATTCGGTCCGGTCGCGGCCGCGCACCCACTTGAAGAGCGGGCGACCGAACCCGATCGAGAAGCGCAGCACCTTCACGCCGCACAGGCGGGCCACCGTGTAGTGGCCGAGCTCGTGGAGGATGACCAGCGGACCCAGCGCGAGGACGAACGCGACGATGGTCCAGAAGGCGGTACCGGCGGAAGAAAGGAGGTTCATGGCGCGTTCCGGTGATGGTTCAGATCGCGGCCGGGAGCGGCCGCGTGGCGGCGCGCGACGGGCCGCTCGCGATCGCGCCGCGCAACGCCTCGTGC
>CAHJXF010000174.1 GCA_903644065.1 Betaproteobacteria bacterium | reverse complement strand
CGGCGCCGGCGTCGAGCCCGGCGACCCGGTCGGCCACCGCGTCGCGCGCCGTCATGATCAGCACCGGCACGTCGTCGCCGCGCCCGCGCAGCGCACGCAGCACGTCGAGCCCGCCCTTCTTCGGCAGGCCGAGGTCGAGCAGCACGAGGTCGTAGGCCGCCGTGCCGCGTTCGACGGCGAGCGCATGTTCGGCGGCCATGCCGTCGGGCACCCAGTCGACCGCGAAGCCTTCGTGGCGCAGTCCGGTGCGCACCGACGCCCCGATCATCGCGTCGTCTTCGACCAGCAGCAGGCGCATCGTCGCGGTGTCGTGGGGAGCGTGGTCGAGCGCGTGGCCGGGCGCTTCAGCGAACCCGGGCGCCGGGCGTCTTCCGCCACGACGTCGGCGCGGCGACGAGCGCCCCCGCGGTCAGCGACTGACCGGCGAACCAGCCCTGGATCGCATCGCAGCGCATGCGGCGCAGCGACGCGACCTGATCGACCCGTTCGACGCCTTCCGCGGTCGCGGTCTTGCCGAGGTCGTGGGCCATGCGGATCAGGCCGGCCACGATGGTCGCGTCGAACGCGTCGAACGCGTCGAACGCGTCGAACGCCGCGCGAACCCGCGACGCCGCGTGCGGGCCGATCGGCAGCAGCGGCCGACGGCGTTCCGACTCGACCCATGCCGCCTCGATCCAGTCGCCCGCGGCGATCGCGCCGAGGCGGTCGGGGATGGCGTTCATCGCACCCGCCGCGCTGGAGCCGACGTCCTGCGGCCGGTCACGCGGCACGCAGGCGATCGACCAGCACGCGGATGCGGTCGGGCTCGCCGGCGGCTAGGATCTTCCGGGCCAGCGTCTCGCAGGCGGCGATGTCGGAGCGCAGCACCTCGTACTTGACCGCGAGCAACTGGGCCGGATGCATCGAGAACTGCCGGAGTCCGAGCCCGAGCAACAGGCGCGCGAGCATCGGGTCGCCGGCCATCTCGCCGCACACCGACACCGGGATGCCGAGCCGCGTCGACGTCGCGATGGTCTGCGCGATGAGCTGCAGGATCGCCGGATGCAGCGGATCGTAGAGGTGCGCGACCGCGTTGTCGGTGCGGTCGATCGCCAGCGTGTACTGGATCAGGTCGTTGGTGCCGATCGAGAAGAAGTCGAGCCGCTTCGCGAACATCGCGAGGCTGAGCGCGGCCGCGGGGATCTCGATCATGCCGCCCACCGCCAGGTTGCGGTCGTAGGCGACGCCGCGCGCGTCGAGCTGCCCTTTCGCCGTGGCGATCAACACGAGGGCGGCGTCGACCTCCTGCGGATGCGCGATCATCGGGATCAGCAGCTTGACCGGACCGAACGCCGCGGCCCGCAGGATGGCCCGCAGCTGGATCAGGAACATCTGCGGCTCGGCGAGGCAGAAGCGGATCGCCCGCAGGCCGAGGGCGGGATTGGTGGTGTTGAAGACGTTGCTGCCGAACTCCAGCCGCGCCGCGTCGGGCGTCTTGTCGGCGCCGATGTCGAGCGTGCGGATGGTCACCGGTCGCCCGGTCATGGCCACCACCACGCGCCGGTAGGCCTCGAACTGCTCGTCCTCGTCGGGCATCGAGTCGCGCGTCATGAACAGGAACTCGGTGCGGAACAGGCCGATGCCGGCCGCGCCCACCTCGTCGGCGAACGCGCAGTCGTCGGGCAGCTCGATGTTGGCGTACAGCTCGATCGACTGGTCGTCGAGCGTGCGCGTCTGCATGCGCGCCAGCCGCTTCAGCTTCTCGTGGGCGAGCTCGAGGTCGCGCTTGCGCAGTCGATACTCGTCGAGCACGATCGGGCTCGGGTCCACGATCAGCACGCCGGCGTCGCCGTCGACGATCACGCACTCGTCCTGTCGCAACAGGCGCGACGCCTGGCCGAGGCCGACGACGGCCGGGATGTCGAAGCTCTTGGCGAGGATCGCGGTGTGCGCGGTCAGGCTGCCGAGGTCGGTCGCGAAACCCGCGAAGACCTGCTTCTTGAATTGCAGCATGTCGGCCGGCGAGATGTCGTGCGCGATCACGATCATCGGATCGAGGTCGATCTCCTTGCCGTCGCGCCGCGCCGCATCGGCCTCGAGTTCGGCCTCGGCGGCGACCAGCGACAGCGAGTGGGCGCTGCCGGTCAATACCTTCAAGACCCGGTCGACGACCTGCTCGACGTCGGCCCGGCGCGACGCGATGTACTCGTCGTCCATCTCCTCGAATTGCTCCACCACGGCCTGGAGCTGAGTTGTGAGCGCCCACTCCGCGTTGTAGCGCCGCTCGCGGATCAGGCGCACGGGCTCCTCGGACAGCAGCGGGTCCTGCAGGATCAGGCGATGCAGGTCGACCAGCGCCGCGAATTCGGCCGGCGCGTCCGCCGGCAGCGCCGATTGCAGCTGGTACAGCTCGTTGACGACGGTCGCGATGGCCTCGTCGAGTCGCGCGACTTCTTCCTCGACGGTGCCGAGCACGACCAGGTAGTGCGGCACCTCGAGCGCCGCGGACGCGAGCAGGTGGACGCGGCCGATGACGATGCCGCGCGAGACCGGGATGCCGTGCAGGGTGAAGGCCATGTCGCTGTCAGGGCCGGGTCGATCGTTCGCGGGCGCGTCGGCTCTCGGTTCCGCCCGCGCTCACTGCCCTTCGCCGAACTTGTCGTCGATCAGCGCGGCGATGGCGAGAATCGCCTTCTCGTCGTCGTCGCCGATGGTCTCCACCGTGACGGTCGAACCCTTGCCGGCGGCCAGCATCATCACGCCCATGATGCTCTTGGCGTTGACGCGCCGGCCCGCGCGACTCATCCACACCTCGCACGGGAACTGCGACGCGAGCTGGGTCAGTTTCGCCGAGGCGCGCGCATGCAGTCCGAGCTTGTTGCTGATCGTGCAGTCGCGCTGTGACATCGGGCTCGCGTCCGGGTTGAAGGCATGCGATTCGCTCGGGCCCGCGGCGGGCCGCTCGGCCGATCGAGCGCTATTGATCCGCCGTCGACGGACCCCCTGCAGAACCGGGGTCGTGCGGGAACGGCCGCTGGTTCTGCGGCGACGTCGAGGCGATTTTCATGATACCCGAGGCCCCTCCGCTCAACGCCTTCTCGGGCAGCTCCGCGATGGTCGTCGACTGCCGGTAGCAGATCACCCGCATCATCATCGGTACGTTGACGCCGGCCACCACCTCGACGCGACCGGCCTGTGCCAGCTGGGTCGCGATGTTGCCCGGCGTGGCGCCGAACAGGTCGACCAGCACCAGCACGCCGTCGCCTTCGTCGACGTCGGCCACCGCCTGCCGGGCCCGCTCGAGCTCGGCCTCGGGATCGGCGTCGGGTGCCACGTCGAGCGCGATGCAGTGCTCGGGACTGCAGGCGTAGACGTGCAGCGCGCACGAGAACAGCGCCGTCGCGAACGGCGCATGACCGATGACGACGAGGCCGATCACGACGCGATCGCGGCAGGCGACGACGCGGTCGCGGCGCGTTCGAGCGCGTCGACGAACACCGCCGCGACGTCGAAGCCGGCCTGCTGGCGGATCTCCGCGAAGCAGGTCGGGCTGGTCACGTTGATCTCGGTCAGGTAGTCGCCGATCGAGTCGACGCCGATCAACAACAGGCCGCGCGACGCGAGCTTCGCGCCGACCGTCTCGCCGATCTCGCGATCGCGGGCCGACAGGGGCTGCGCCCGGCCCACGCCGCCGGCCGCGAGGTTGCCGCGCACTTCGTTGCCCTGCGGCACCCGGGCCAGCGCGAACGGCACCGGCACGCCGTCGATGACGAGGATGCGCTTGTCGCCGTCGACGATCTCGGGGATGTAGCGCTGCGCCATGATGGTCCGCTCGCCGTCGCCGCCCAGCATCTCGATCATCGAGCCGAGGTTCATGCCGTCCGCCTTGACGCGGAAGATGCCCATGCCGCCCATCCCGTCGAGCGGCTTCAAGATCACGTCGCCGTGCTCGCGATGGAACTCGCGGATGCGTGCGCCGTCGCGGGTGACCAGCGTCGGCGCGATCAGCTCGGGAAACTCGGCGATCGCGAACTTCTCGTTGTGGTCGCGGATCGCGCGGCCGCTGTTGTAGACCCGTGCCCCCTGGGCCTCGGCCCGCTCGAGCAGGTAGGTCGAGTACACGTACTCGAGGTCGAACGGCGGGTCCTTCCGCATCACGACCGCGTCGAACGCCGACAGCGGCACGACCTCGGACGCCCCGAGCGCGTACCAGGCGTCGGGGTCGCCGGTCAGCGTCAACGGCCACGACGCGGCTTCGATCGTGCCCGACGCGGCCCGCGCCAGGTCGCGCTGATCGATGAACGCCAGCGTGTGGCCGCGCGCCGCGGCCTCCACCATCATCGCGAACGTCGAATCCTTGTAGATGCGAAACGACGGCAGCGGATCGGCGATGAAGGCGATATGCATGGCGGAGGTCGGAAAAGGCCGGGAAGCGCGGCGGCCCGAGCGCGGACCTCAGGCGGTCTCGGCCGCCGGGTCGGTGCGTTCCAGTTCGACCGACGCGGCGAGCAGCGCGAGCCGGGCCACGACGCCGTACGCGTAGAAGCGGTTGGGTGCGGCCTGCGGGCGCTGGCCGGGGTCGGGGAAGTTGCAGCTCGACGCGAACGGCAACGGCACGAACTGCATGCCGGGCGCGTTGAGGTTGTCGTCGATGCCGCGGCCGGTATGCACGCGATAGAAGCCGCCGACGACGTAGCGATCGATCATGTACACCACCGGCTCGGCGATGCCCGACTCGATGGTGCCGGCGATGCCGTCCTGCGCGCCGCCGTCCGCCGCCTTCTCGCCGACCGGCACGCGCTCGAAGGTGTGCACGCCTTCCTGGATGATGACCTCGGACACTTCGAGGCCCTCCTTGACGACGCTCATCTTGTTGCGCGCCTTGCGATTCATGTTGCGCACCTCGGACGCGTCCTTGACGCTCATCACGCCCATGCCGTAGGTGCCGGCGTCGGCCTTGACGATGACATAGGGCGTCTCGCCGATGCCGTACTCCTTGTACTTGCGCCGGATCTTGGCGAGCAGCGAATCGACGTGGCCCGCGAGGCAGTCCTCGCTCGCCGCGTCGCCGAAGCGCACGTCGCTGCACTGCTCGAAGTACGGGTTGATCATCCACGGATCGATGTCCAGCACCTTCGCGAAGCGCTTGGCCACGTCGTCGTAGGCCGCGAAGTGATGGGTCTTGCGACGCACGGCCCAACCCGCATGGAGCGGCGGCAGCAGATACTGCTCGTGGAGGTCGCGCAACACGTCGGGAATGCCGCCCGACAGGTCATTGTTGAGCAACACCGCGCACGGATCGAAATCGGTCAGGCCGAGCCGGCGGCCGTTCGAGCCGATGCGCTTCAGCGGCTCGATCGTGAAGGTCTGGCCGCCGTCGAGCTCGATCGGGGTGGCCTCGGTGATCTCCGCGTTGAGGGAGCCGAGCCGCACGTTGAGGCCGGTCTGCCGCAAGATGGCCGCGAGCCGCGCCACGTTCTGCAGGTAGAAACGATTGCGCGTGTGGTTCTCGGGGATCAGCAGCAGGTTGCGCGCGTCCGGGCAGATCTTGTCGATCGCGGCCATCGCGGCCTGCACCGCCAGCGGCATGACGTCGGGCGACAGGTTGTTGAAGCCGCCCGGAAACAGGTTGGTGTCGACCGGCGCGATCTTGAAGCCGGCGTTGCGCAGGTCCACCGACGCGTAGAACGGCGGCGTGTGTTCCTGCCACTCGAGGCGGAACCAGCGTTCGATCGCCGGCGTGGCGTCGAGCATGCGCTGCTCGAGGTCGGCGAGCGGGCCGGACAGCGCGGTGACGAGATGAGGGACCATGGCGGCGCCGATCGAAGCGAAGCGGAAAACACAGCGGGCCGCGTACGCGAGGCGGACGGGTGGGCCGCGAATTGTAAGGGTAAACCGCAGCGCCGAGCCGTCGTCCGGCGTCCCGGGCCGCGCCCGGACCGACTCTTTTCCCAAGAGAAAACCGGCGCACGCGGCGCCGGGTCAACGGGCCGCGGCCCGTCCCTGCGGACAGAGCGGCGCGCTCAGCCGCCGCTCAGGGGTGATACGCCGACTCGCCGTGCGACGAGATGTCGAGCCCTTCGCGCTCTTCTTCCTCGGTGACGCGCAGGCCGACGACGCGACCGACGATCAGGTAGGCCAGCGCGGCCACGACGCTGGACCACACCAGCGTCACGACCACGCCGGTGGCCTGCACGACGAGCTGGTGCCCCATGTCGTAGTCGGGCGAGGCCTTGTTGGTGACGTAGTCCCACAGCCCCTGTCCGCCGAGGGCGGGCGCCGCGAGCACGCCGGTGACCAGTGCGCCGAGGATCCCGCCGGTGCCGTGCACGCCGAACACGTCGAGCGCGTCGTCGGCGCCCAGCAGGCGCTTGAGTCCCGACACGCCCCACAGGCACACCACGCCGGCGATCAGGCCGAGCAGCAGGGCGCCCATCGGCCCGACGTAGCCGCACGCCGGCGTGATCGCCACCAGGCCGGCGACCGCGCCGGACGCGGCGCCGAGCATCGACGGCTTGCCCTTGAAAGCCCACTCCGCCGACGTCCACGACAACACGGCGCCCGCCGTGGCCACCAGCGTGTTGACGAAGGCCAGGGCCGCGACGTCGCCCGCTTCGAGCGCCGACCCGGCGTTGAAGCCGAACCAGCCGACCCACAGCAGCGACGCGCCGATCATCGTCATCGTCAGGCTGTGCGGCGCCATCGACTCGCGACCGAGCCCGGTGCGCTTGCCGACGAAGTAGGCGCCCACCAGCCCGGCGATGCCGGCGTTGATGTGGACCACCGTTCCGCCGGCGAAGTCGAGCGCGCCCTTCTGCCACAGGAAGCCGCCCCTGGCGCTCTCGGACGCCAGCGTGGCCGCGTCGCGGATGCCGTCGGGACCCGGCCAGAACCACACCATGTGCGCGATCGGGATGTAGGCGAACGTGAACCACAGCACGGCGAACAGCAGCACGGCCGAGAACTTCATGCGTTCGGCGAACGCGCCGACCACGAGGCCGACCGTGATCGCGGCGAAGGTCGCCTCGAACGCGAAGTAGACGTACTCGGGAATCACCACGCCCTTGCTGAAAGTGGCGGCCGTGGAGAAGGTGCCGCCCTTGAAGTCGAAGATGCCGCGCAGGAACAGGCGATCGGTGCCGCCGATGAACGCGTTGCCTTCGGTGAACGCGAAGCTGTAGCCGTAGATCGCCCACAGCACCGTGATCAGCGAGAAGATCACGAACACCTGCATCAGGATCGACAGCATGTTCTTCGAGCGCACCAGGCCGCCATAGAACAGCGCGAGCCCCGGCACGGTCATCAGCACGACGAACGCGGTGGCGACGATCATCCACGCCGTGTCGCCCTTGTTGGGCACCGGCGGCGCCGCGACGG
>CAHJXF010000173.1 GCA_903644065.1 Betaproteobacteria bacterium | reverse complement strand
ATCATCCTCATCGTGTTCCTGGCGCAGGAAAGCCGCTCGCCGCTGGCGGCGCCGCTGACCGCCTTGTAAGCCACGCTGGCTGCACGACGCCGGCTGCGCGACGCTGGCTGCGCGAGGCCGTCGCCGGTCGCCGGCATGCGCCGCGGCGCATGCCGTGCCCCGTGCGTCGCGACGCTAGGCGAACAGCTCGTCGGCCGTGACGACCGACGTGCCGAACTTGCCGACGACGATGCCGCCCGCGCGGTTGGCGAAGTCGACCGACTCGGTCAACGGTGCACCGGCCGCGAGCAGCGTCGCGAGCGTGGCGATCACGGTGTCGCCGGCGCCGGTCACGTCGAACACCTCGCGCGCCTGAGCCGGCACGTGGTGTCGTCGCAGCGCGCCGGCGGGGTCGCGATCGAACAGCGTCATGCCCTCCTCGGCCCGTGTCAGCAGCAACGCTTCGAGGTCGAGCGACCGCACCAGCGTCGCGGCCCGCGCCTCGAGATCGGCCTCGTCGGTCCAGCGACCCACCACGTCGCGCAGCTCGCTGCGGTTCGGCGTGAGCAGGCTGGCGCCGGCATAGCGCGCGTAGTCCTCGCCCTTCGGGTCGACCAGCACCCGCCGACCCGCGGCCCGTGCCGCCACGATCATGCGGCCGATGTGGGTCAGCCCTCCCTTGCCGTAGTCGGACATGACGACGACGTCGTAGCGGCCGAGCAGCTCGTCGAACTGGTCGAGCTTGTCGGCCAGCACCTCGCGGCTCGGCGCGTCCTCGAAGTCGACCCGCAGCAGCTGCTGCTGCCGGCCGATGACGCGCAGCTTGATGGTGGTGGGCAGGCTCTCGTCGCGATGCAGGTGCGACGCGATGCCGGTCTCGGCGAGCAGCGCGGCGACGCGCTCGCCCGGCTCGTCGTGCCCGACCACCGACAGCAGGCCGACCTCGGCGCCGAGCGCGGCCGCGTTCTTCGCGACGTTGGCCGCGCCGCCGAGGCGATCCTCCTGCCGCACCACGCGCACCACCGGCACCGGCGCCTCGGGCGAGATGCGCTCGACGTCGCCGAACCAGTAGCGGTCGAGCATCACGTCGCCCACCACCAGAACGCGGGCGCCGGCGATGCGCGCGCGATCGAAGATCGTCACGGTCGACGGCTCGCCAGGATCGTCATCGGCTCGACGACACCGAGGCCGCGGACCGCACCGCCGACTCCAGCACCGGCCGGCCGATCGGAACGTAGTCGAGGTCGTAGGCCGCCAGGCGCTCGGGATCATAGAGGTTGCGCCCGTCGAAGATCACCTTCTCCGACAGGCGACTCTGCATCGCGTCGAAGTCGGGGCTGCGGAACGCCTTCCATTCGGTGACGATGACGAGCGCGTCGGCGCCGTCGAGCGCGGCCTCCGGCGTGTCCGCGTACGCGATCCGTTCCAGCAGCTCGGGCCGGTCCGCGAAGTCGAGCGCCATCACGCGTCGCGCCTCGTCCATCGCCACCGGGTCGTGAGCCGTCACGGCGCCGCCGCGCGCCAGGATCTGGCCGATCAGCACGCGCGACGGCGCCTCGCGCATGTCGTCGGTGTTGGGCTTGAACGCGAGGCCCCAGACGGCGAAGCGCCGGCCCGTGAGGTCTTCGCCGAAGCGCTTGACCAGCTTGTCGACCAGCACGCTCTTTTGCGCCTCGTTGGCGGCCTCGACCGCCTCCAGGATGCGCGACGGACGACCCGCCTCGGTGCCGCTGCGCTGCAGCGCCTGCACGTCCTTGGGAAAACACGAGCCGCCGTAGCCGCAGCCCGCGTAGAGGAAGTGGTAGCCGATGCGCGGGTCGGAGCCGATGCCCCGACGCACCAGTTCGATGTCGGCGCCCAGCACCTCGGCGAGATTGGCGAGCTCGTTCATGAACGAGATGCGTGTCGCCAGCATCGCATTGGCCGCGTACTTGGTCAGCTCGGCCGAACGCACGTCCATGAACAGCATGCGGTCGTGGTTGCGCTGGAACGGCGAGTACAGCGACCGCATCGCGCGTCGCGCCCGCTCGCCGGCGGCGTCCGACGCGCAGCCGAGCACGATGCGGTCCGGCCGCATGAAGTCCTCGAGCGCCGCGCCCTCCTTCAGGAACTCGGGGTTCGACACGATGGTGAACGGGTGCGCGAGGCCGCGCTTGCCGAGCTCGTCGTCGACCGCCGCCCGCACCTTGTCGGCGGTGCCCACCGGCACCGTCGACTTGTCCACGACGACCTTGAAGCCGGTCATGTGGCGGCCGATGTTGCGCGCCGCGGCGATGACGTAGCGGAGGTCGGCCGAGCCGTCCTCGTCGGGCGGCGTGCCGACCGCGATGAACTGCACCTCGCCGTGCGCGACGGCCTGCTCGACGTCGGTGGTGAACGCGATGCGGCCGGCCGCGCGGTTGCGCGCGACCATCTCGAGCAGGCCCGGCTCGTGGATCGGGATGCCGCCGTCGTTCAGGATCCCGATCTTCTGCGCATCGACGTCGAGGCACACCACCTGGTTGCCGACCTCGGCCAGGCAGGCCCCGGTGACGAGGCCGACGTAGCCGCTTCCCACGATCGTGACTTTCATCCTGCGCCTTTCGTGTTGGGTTCGTGTCCGGACGTCCTGCCATCGGCAGTGCGTTTCAAAACGTGATCGGCGCGCGGACGGCTACGACATGGCGACGATCACTTCTGCGCCTCGAGCTCCTCGGTGCGCCGCGGAGGATACGTCTCCCAGTGCGAGCAGCCGGGACATTGCCAGTAGAACTGCCGGGCCTTGAAGCCGCACTGGGTGCAGACGTATCGCCCAAGTCGCCGCGTGTGGTGATGCAGCAGGTTGCGCACGACGTCGAGGTCGCCACGATCCTCTTGCGTCGGCAGGGCCAGCTGGCCGCGAGTGTCGAGGTACTGCGCCAGCGCCAGCAGGCTCGGGCTGCGATGCAGCTCCTGGCGCGCGACGTCGTTGGCCGCTTCGACGCCGTGCGCCGCGGTCATCGCGCGCACGACCGTCTCGAGCAGGTCGATCGACGGATTCGCATCCAGCCACGAGCGCAGCAGCTTGAGGCCTTCGTCCCCGCGACCGAGCCGCGAGAACGCGTCCATCAGCCGATCGCCCACCAGCGAGACGTACGGCGCGTTCTGCTGCTCGATGCGCTTCCACGACACGATGGCGTCGTCGTCGCGATGTTCCTGCACAGCGATGTCGCCTTGCTGCAGCAACGCGCGGACGTTCTGCCGATTGGCGGCCAGCGCGTCGGTCAGCGCCCGCTTCGCGTCGTCGAGCCGCGACTCGTTGATCGCCGTCTGCGCGATCTCGCAGTGGAACTGCGCGATGCGCGCCTGGTTGCTGCCGGTGCCCGCCTGCTGCAGCGCGGTCGCGATCTCGATCGCCTGGCGCCACTCCTTCTCGATCTCGAAGATCTCGAGCAGGTGACGCTGCGCGTCGATGCCGTACAGCGAACCCTGCAACTGGCGGAAGGTCTCCTCGGCGCGATCGAGCAGGCCGGCCTTCAGGTAGTCGAGGCCGAGCTCGAACAGCGCGTGCAGCCGCTGGTCCTCCGGCAGGTCGGGCCGGTTGAGCAGGTTCTGATGCATGCGGATGGCGCGCTCGGTCTCGCCGCGGCGGCGGAACAGGCTGCCGAGCGCGAAGTGCAGCTCGATGGTCTCGGGGTCGAGCTTGACCACTTCGATGAATGCGTCGATGGCGCGATCGGGTTGCTCGGACAGCAGGAAGTTGAGGCCTTCGAAATACGATCGCGGCAGGGTCCGCGACTCGCTCAGCAGCGCGCGCAGGTCGACCCGCGCGGTGATCCAGCCGAGCGCGAAGACACCGGCGAAGACGAGCAGCCACCATTGCTGGAAGTCCATGAGCGGGAGCGGCCGTCCGGTCGGTGGGCGGTCAGGTCGTGGTGCGCGCGCCGCGGGCCACGGTCTGGATGACCTCGGTGGTGGCGCCGTCGAAGGTCGGGCCCGACGACGGGCGCGGGCCCGGACCGCCGGTGTCGAGCGGACGGCCGCCGGCGCGACGCAGTCGACGCAGCTCGACCCGCTGGCGCACCCACGCCGGCATCAACGCGATGAAGCCGAACGCGAAGCCGGCGATGAAGAACGCCAGCAGCAGCGCGATCAGCGGCGCCTTGATGCCCATGCCGGCGAAGAAGTGCAGTTCGGTCAGGGCCGTGTTGTTGACCGCGAACGCGAACAGCACGAGGAACAGCACGAGCCAGAGGGCTCCGACGATGATGCGCATGGTGTTGGTCCGGGCTAGGTCCTGTTCATGCAGTCGACGCGATGACGAGGCCGGCCGAAACGACAGGCGCCCTCGTCCCTTCGTCACCTCGACAAAGGTCGCGGCCCCATGCCGCGTCTCCACCGGACCCGACGATCGGGTCCCGGCCTGGGCCGGGACGACACGAGAAGGGTCAACCCTCGTCCGCCGCGTCGACGACGATCGCACTCGTCGCGGCGCCGATGTCCACGCGTTCGCGCAGTTCCTTGCCGGCCTTGAAGTGCGGCACCCGCTTGGCCGGCACCAGCACGCGCTCGCCCGACTTGGGGTTGCGGCCCACGCGTGGCGGCCGCGTGCTGAGCGCGAAGCTGCCGAAGCCGCGGATCTCGATCCGCTGGCCCACCGACAACGAGTCGGCCATCGCTTCGAGGATGGTGTTGACGGCGAAATCGGCATCCTTCGCGATCAGTTGGGGATAGCGCTCGGCGAGACGGGCGATCAGCTCGGACTTGGTCATGCGGACGGCTCGACAAGGTTTCGATCGTGACGGCTTGCGACCCGATCGGGGTGAAGGGCGACGGTCTCATCGACGCTCGCGGCGACCAAACGAAACGTGCGGACGGGCGCTTGCACGCCACGTCCGCACGCGGTCCTGCGTCAGCCCCCGGACTGGAGACGACTCATGCGACGGCTCAGTTCGCCTGGCTGCCGCTGTCCATCTTGGCCTTCAGCAACGCTCCGAGATTGGTGGTGCCGGTGGCAGCGCCGGTCTCGGCCGCCATGCGGGCCATCTGCTCCTGCGTGTCGGCGCTGTCCTTCGCCTTGATCGACAGGTTGATGCTGCGGTTCTTGCGATCGACGTTGATGACCATCGCATTGACCGCGTCGCCTTCCTTCAGCAGGTTGCGGGCGTCTTCCACGCGGTCGCGAGACAGCTCCGACGCACGCAGGTACCCCTCGATGTCGCCGGCGATGGTGATCACCGCGCCCTTGGCATCGACGCTCTTGACGGTGCCGTCGACGATCGCGCCCTTCTCGTAGGTGGACGCGAAGTTCGAGAACGGGTCGCCTTCCATCTGCTTGACGCCGAGCGAGATGCGCTCGCGCTCGAGATCGATGGCCAGCACGGTCGCTTCGAGATCGTCGCCCTTCTTGAACTTCCGCACGGCTTCTTCGCCGGGCTCGTTCCACGACAGGTCCGACAGGTGCACCAGGCCGTCGATGCCGCCCGGCAGGCCGATGAAGACGCCGAAGTCGGTGATCGACTTGATTGCGCCCGAGACCTTGTCCCCCTTCTTGTGGTTCAGCGAGAACTCTTCCCACGGGTTCGGCTTGCACTGCTTCATGCCGAGGCTGATGCGGCGACGATCCTCGTCGATCTCGAGGACCATGACTTCCACTTCATCCCCCAGCGCGACGACCTTGGCCGGCGAGATGTTGCGGTTGGTCCAGTCCATCTCGGACACGTGGACCAGGCCCTCGATGCCCTGCTCGACTTCGACGAACGCGCCGTAGTCGGTGATGTTGGTGACCTTGCCGAACAGACGCGTGCCCGACGGATAGCGACGCGACAGGCCGACCCAAGGATCTTCGCCGAGCTGCTTCACGCCCAGCGAGACGCGGTTCTTCTCCTGGTCGAACTTGAGGACCTTGGCGGTGATCTCCTGGCCCACCGAGATCAGTTCCGACGGGTGGCGCACGCGACGCCACGCGAGGTCGGTGATGTGCAGCAGGCCGTCGATGCCGCCGAGATCCACGAACGCGCCGTAGTCGGTGATGTTCTTGACGACGCCGGTGACGATGGTGCCTTCCTTCAGCGTCTCGAGCAGCTTGGCGCGCTCTTCGCCCATCGACGCCTCCACGACGGCGCGACGCGAGACGACCACGTTGTTGCGCTTGCGGTCGAGCTTGATGACCTTGAAGTCGAACGTCTTGCCTTCGAACGGCGTGGTGTCCTTGACCGGCCGCGTATCGACCAGCGAGCCCGGAAGGAACGCACGGATGCCGTTGGTCATGACGGTCAGGCCGCCCTTGACCTTGCCGGTGATGGTGCCGGTGATCTGTTCGCCGGAGTCGAGCGCCTTTTCCAGCGCCATCCACGACGCGAGGCGCTTGGCCTTGTCGCGGCTCAACAGCGTGTCGCCGAAACCGTTCTCGAGCGACTCGATCGCCACCGACACGAAGTCGCCCGGCTGCGCCTCGATCTCGCCCAGGTCGTTCTTGAACTCTTCGACGGGAATGAAGGACTCGCTCTTCAATCCGGCATTGACGACCACGAAGTTGTAGTCGATGCGGACCACCTCGGCGGTGATCACTTCGCCCGCGCGCATGTCCTGGTGCGTCAGGCTGTCTTCGAACATCGCGGCGAACGAATCGGGATTCATCGCCGCGTTCTGCTTGGCTTCGGCGGAAGCCAGGTTGGTAATTGCCATGTAAGTTTGAAAACCGCGGAGTTCGCGGACCTTGTCGAGGGTGGGTGGGATGTGGTGCGACGACTTTCGCGATCCGCCGACCCGCACGGATTTCGAAAGGCCGGCGATATTAGCAGGAAAGCCTTTGTCGATCAATCTCTTATGCAGGCGGGCCAGCAGCCGGTCGACGACGCGGGAGCGCCGCCGAAAACTTCGCCGCGCAGCACCTGTCGAGAGGAGGCGACGAGCGGGCGACGAGCGGGCGACGAGCGGGCAACAACCGGGGTGACGACCGGGCCACGGACGCCGGGAGCGTGCCTCGACGGGTCGGCCGAGCAGCTGCACGGGCACGGCAGGCCGAGCGCCCGTGCGCGTCGCGCCAGGCGCCGGTCGACCTTGGCGAACGACGTCGCGCGCGCGCTGCGCGCCGGATGCAGGGCGTCCGCGAAATCGAGGTCGCCGTCGAAGGCGTCGATCGCGGTCAGGACCGCGTCCCGGTCCTCCGGAACGATCTGCTCGATGCTGGCCGGCGCACGCAGAAGCGTCGGCCTCGTCTAGCCCGTTCGCGGCGAAGGCGGTCGGTACGACGACTGACGAAGCAAGTCGATTCGGTCGAGCGCCCTTGCCTGGGAGGATGTCGCCGGAACGGCTCCTCCCGCCACGAGCCGCGCCGCGGACGACCGCGCTGTCGCGCGGGGTCAGCGGCCGATGCCGGCCGCCCGCGCCAGCTCGAGCACGCGCTCGATGACGTCCTGC
>CAHJXF010000172.1 GCA_903644065.1 Betaproteobacteria bacterium | reverse complement strand
GGAGCGGCACAACGCGGACGACAGGCGCGCGCCTGCCTGCTACTCGCTTCGAAGGCAAAACGGGCGCGTGACGACTACGACCTCGCGACCACTCGCGACCTGACCCGGCGTCGGGCCGCGCTGCGACGTGCCGACGACGACTACGCGGCGCTCTGCGGCTCGCGCGCCGGATGAGGCAGGCCGCGTCGCCGCTGAGTAGCGCGTCGTCGCGGCTGTTGAGTAGCGCGTCGTCGCGGCTGCTGAGTTGCGGCGCGTCGCGGCTTTCGTGTCCGCCACCGCTTCGCTCTGCGGATCCCGCGCCGGGTAGGGTACGAAGCGCCTGACCGTTCGTGTTCGCCCGTTGCGCTCCGCTGTGCGGCTCTCGCTCCGGATGAGACGCAGGCTGCCGTGGTTTCGCTCAGCGGCCAGAGTGTTCGACGCCGAGCTCGATACCGATCCACTGTGCGACAGCACACCTCGATCCGTCCGCCGATCGGCTGCTGAACCTCCATACGCTCGATCGGCAGGTCCTCAACGAGACCGATCGGCCGCGGTCGCCTCGACCCGTCGATCGGCCCCGGTCGCCTCGACCCGTCGATCGGCCCCGGTCGCCTCGACCCGTCGATCGACCGCAGGGCGCTCGAGCGGAGCGACGGAGGCCGGCTGCTCGACCGCCTCCAGCGCGCGCCACAGCAGCGCCACGTCGGCCCCGCGCAGCAGGGTGGCATCGCTGAGCAGGCGCCGCCACGTCCTCGCCGCCGGCCGCCCATGGTAGAGACCGAGCATGTGCCGAACGATCGCGCGTAGCGGCACGCCCGCCACGGCCTGCTCCTCGGCGTAGCTCGCCATCGCCGCCACCACGTCCGCGCGACAGCGCGGCGCGGCGCTGCAGTCGTCCAGCGTCGCGAGCAGCCAGGGATCGTGATAGGCGGCGCGCCCGATCATGACGCCGTCGAAGCGGGACCGCGCCTCGCCGATCGCCGCGACCGTCGACAGGCCGCCGTTGACGACGAACGTGAGCTGCGGGAAGTCCAGCTTCAACGTCGCGACGACGTCGTGGCGCAATGGCGGCACTTCGCGATTCTCCTTCGGCGACAGGCCTTTCAGCCACGCATTGCGGGCATGGACGATGAAGGTCGCGCAGCCGGCCTCGGCCACGATGCCGACGAAGTCGCGTACGAAGCCGTAGTCGTCGTTGCGCTCGAGGCCGATGCGATGCTTGACGGTCACCGGGACCGCGACCGCGTCGATCATCGCCTTCACGCCGTCGGCGACCAGCGTCGGCTCGGCCATCAGGCAGGCACCGAAGGCACCGTTCTGCACCCGCTCGGACGGGCATCCGCAATTGAGGTTGATCTCGTCGTATCCCCATCGGACGCCCAGCCGCGCACACGCGGCGAGGTCGGCGGGCTCGCTTCCCCCGAGCTGCAACGCGACCGGATGCTCCGCCTCGTCGAAGTCGAGGTGGCGGGGAACGTCGCCATGCAGCAACGCGCCGGTCGTGACCATCTCGGTATAGAGGCGGGCGCGCGGCGACAGACGGCGGTGGAAGTAACGGCAGTGCCGGTCGGTCCAGTCCATCATGGGCGCGACACACAAGCGGTAGGACTCGTCGGTCAATGTCTTCCTTTCTCGGTCGACGTCGAACGCCGGGCGGCTCGCCGTCGCACGGATCGACCGGTTCCGCGTCGCCGCACCATCGCAGCCCGGTCGATCCTGTCAGCGGACGACCGCACGGACGCGCGCGTGTCGTCGAGCCGAGGGCCGCGGACTGCCCGGCATCGCAGACCCCGATCGAAGATCGGCGCGTCAGCCAGGACCGTAGCGACGAACACGCCTTCCATGATAGCGACCTCGAGTCGAACGGGCCCGGCGCGTCCCGCCCCGAGTCCGACGACGGACGAACATCCATCGGACGTCCGCGCAGCGATGCGCCCGCCGTCGACGCGTCGAACTCGCGCTTGCAGAGGATCCGGAACTGCGCGCCGTCGTCCGCTCGGCGACGCCGGCACCCGCCGATCGCCGGCCAGCGTGTCGCGCCGACGGCCATCCCGACGCGCGTTCAGGGTCGCCACGCTGCCCGACCTCCTGCGCAATCTGCGATGGGCGGGTAGGTTGCCGTCGTCTTCGGCTTCGATCCTTCCGCACGCCGACCCGGCGTCGAGCACAGGTCGAGCGCACATCGACTCTCCGTCGACCGCACATCGACCGCACATCGACCGCGTGTCGCCCGCGCAGCGACCGCACGCACGGCGCGCTACGACCGCACGCTGACCGTGGATCGACTGCGGATCGACCGCGCGCGGACCGCATCGATTCCGCATCGATTCCGCATCGATTCCGCATCGATTCCGCATCGATTCCGCATCGATTCCGCATCGATCGCACATCGACCGCACGCCGACCGATGGAAGAGGATCCGCCCCGTCAGCGGTCGCCCGGCCCGAGCAGCCTGCGCGGCCTTCGCGAGTGCGGCCGACGCGCGTGGACACGACCCGGTTCTGCACGCACAGCGATCGTGAGACGGCCCCCGGTCCGATCACGGCGTCCGGTCACCGCCGTCGAGCATTGCGCGCTCGGCCATCGCGCGACGCGATCACCCGCGGCGTTTCCGCAACGCTGCGAACGAGCGCGGCCTACTTGTCCTTCGCCGGACGACTGACCGTCGCCTCCGGATGCGCTTGCGCGCCGTTGGGCAACGCGTGTTCGAGCCCGGTCGGGTCGGCGAGCTGGACCGTCCGACCTTGCTCCCAGGCGTCGGCGCCGCGAGCGATCGACGGTGTCGGAAGATCGGCGCGATTCCTGATCTTCTCTTCGGTACTCACGCCGAAGCGCTGGTTGCGAGCGTCGACCATGCCCTGATCGATCTGCCCGTCCGCAGTGAAGCCCATCATCAGTTGCGGTACCCCGAGCGGCAGATCCTTGTGCAGGTCGGTGTGCCAGGTATGCCAGGTCTTGCCGTAGGTGCGCACCAGCCTCGCCATCAACGCGTGTTCGGCAACCTCGGGAATGCCGGGGGCGATCAGCTGACCGGACTTCACCTCGTGCACGTGGCTGTGCCAGAGCACCTTCTCCTGTTCGGGCAGACCGGCGAAAATCTTTTCGCTGACGATGTACTCGACTCCCATGATCTTCGCGTCCTTGACGTTGCCGTCGTAGATGACGCACTGAATCAGGTCGTCGTTGAGGATCGCGCAGTAGTGATGGGCTTCCATCTGGCCGCGCATGCGACCGCTGTAGAAGTGGAATCCATCGAGGTAGGCGTTGATGGCGTCGACCGGCGGCTTGCTCTGCAACACCGCGGCCCCGGCCTCCAGGGCTCGCGTCCCTGCCGATTCCTTCGAGCCGGGCGCGTCGACGTTGGACGCCGTGTTGTCGCCCCCGCAACCGCCGAGCGCGCCGGCCATCAACAAGGCGGCGAGCACCGCCTCGATCTTCGAACAGTCCCTGCGCATCGCCGTTTCGCGCGCTGGACGACCACGGTCGAGGCGATGATCAAGGCACGTCGGGGACCCGTCCGTCGTCGGCGACGACAGGTCGCCCGAGAGCACCACGCCGACCGCCGTGCCGCTCGATGCGAGCGCCGCGAGTGCTTCGCGGTGACGAACGTTCGCGGGGTCCTGACCTCGCGGCGACGTCATCGCCGCACACGACGACGCGAACCGGCGCATCAGGCGTCGCCGGTGCCCGCCGAATGCGCAGCGCTTCGACTCGACCGGGCCCCGCCCGATCGGCGGCAGCTTCGAGCGCGGTGCTGCCCGCTGCGACGGGGCGACGACGGTGGGGATGCGGAACATGGCGGGCTGGATGGATAGGCGAGACCTCGAGTCAGCAAGCGCCGGTCCCGCCCGACATCGGCATCGCGTCGGCGCTCGGTCGAACCAACGGCCGTGGGTCGCATGTCACTTCGACGAGCCATCGGGGCTCATCCGGCCCGGCCGCCCGTCGCATCGCGTGGCGTGCGCTTCGCACGTCGGCGGACGGGATGCGGTCCGCTCGGGCACACCCGTTGCTGGATATTCGTTCACCGCACACCGACGGGCCGCAGCCGGTGCACGAGGCGAGAGCCGGCGCGCCATTCCTGCATGAATCGAACTCCCGAACCCATCGTCGTGATCGGTGCCTCCGCCGGCGGCGTCGAAGCGTTGCTCAGCCTCGCAGGGCAACTGCCCGGCGATTTCGGCGCCGCGGTCCTCGTGACCATGCACATCGACGCCTACGACAGCCAGATGCCGGCCCTGATGACGCGGCGCGGCCCGCTGACGGCCAGCTATGCGACAGCCGGTGCGTCGATCGAGCCCGGACGGATCTACTTCGCGCCGCCGGACCATCATCTGCTGGTCGACGGCGAAACGATGAACGTGATGCAGGGCTCGAAGGAAAATCACGCCCGACCGGCGATCGATCCGTTGTTTCGCTCGGCCGCGCTGACTCGACCGCCCGGCACGGTGATCGGTGTCGTGCTGAGCGGCATGCTCGACGACGGGGCCAGCGGACTCAGGATCGTCAAGCAATGCGGTGGCATCGCGATCGTCCAGGATCCGCTGGATGCATCGGCCCCCAGCATGCCGTTGGCGGCCCTGGCCGCGACGGCGGTGGACCACCGGATCGACCTGGCCGGCCTCGGAGCCCTGCTCACGCGCCTCGTGAAATTACCCACCCCCTCCACCGACCATCGCTCGATCGCGGCGCAGACCGAACTCGCCCTGACGCTCGGCCAGGGCGATACGTTCGCGCTGCTCGACACCATCGGCACCCCGTCCTCGCTGACCTGTCCGGACTGCGGCGGATCGTTGTGGAAGCTCACCGAGCGCCCACCGCAACGCTTTCGTTGTCACACCGGCCACGCGTTCACGCTCCGCGCCCTGGAGCACGCCCAGTCGGAACTGGCGAGCACGTCCATGTGGTCGACCCTCAGGACCTTGAACGAGAAGAACCGGCTGCTGCTCGAACTCGCGGAGAGCTATGGCGACATCGCCGATCGTGACGCGGCCGATGCGGCTCGCCGACTGGCGGAACGCGTCGAGCGGGTCGCGAGCGAACTGCGCGCCTTGCTGGATTCGCTGCCCGGGTCCGCGGCCCGGCTCCTGCCCCGGTCGCCCTGACCGTCGCAGCGCGAACACGCTCAGCGGCGGCCGTCGCCGCCCGCCAGAAATCCGAGGATCTCGGCGTTCACCCGCGCGGGTTGCTCCAGATGCAGCCAGTGGCTCGCACCGTCGACGATCACCAGCCGGCCGTCGTCGCACAGCGCGAGACCCGCCTCGGCGACGTGGCGCTCGAGAAAGCGATCGTCGCCCGCCCAGAGGATCAGCGTCGGCGGCGTCAGGCGGGCCGGTGGCGCGCCCGTGTCGCGCTCGCGGAGCGCGCGGTAGTAGTTCAGCATCGCGGTGAGCCGCCCCGGATGCGACCAGGCCTCGACGTAGCGGTCGAGCGCACCCGGCTCGAACGTGTCGCTTTTCGCGCTGCCCGCCATCATCGCCCGCAAGCCGGCGAAGTCGAATGCGCCCAGCGTGGCCTCGGGCACCCACGGGAGCTGGAAGAAGGCGACGTAGGTGCTGCGCAGCGCCTGCGTCGGATGTCGGAGTGCCTGAGCGCTCCAGACATCGGGATGCGGGCCATCCATGACGACCACCTTCTCGATCCGCTCGGCGTGCCGCGCGGCCACCCACCAGGCGATCACCGCGCCCCAGTCGTGGCCGACCAGGCGAAAGCGATCGGCTCCGTAGCTGCGGGCCAGTTGCACGACATCGGCGGCCAGCGTGTCGAGGTGGTAGGCGCCGACGTCCTGCGGCGCGTCGCTCGTGTTGTAGCCGCGCAGGTCGGGCACGACGACGTGATGACCGGCCTCGACGAACGGACCGATCTGCTGGCGCCACGCCCACCAGAACTCCGAAAGCCGTGCAGCAAGACGAGCAGCGGATCGCCTTCTCGTCCCGCTTCGACGACGTGCAGAGCGACGCCGCCGCCCGTGCGCCGCGACTCGCGCCAGTGCGGCGGTACCAGTTCGACGTGCTCCATCGGTCCTTCTCCTTCCAGCCGCGACGAAGCGGTCCGTCACCCGCGTCGAGCACCGGCCGCAGTACCGTGCCGCGAGGCACAGCGGCAACTCGTCGAGGCAGCACGCATCGTTCCCGCGCCGGGTCGTCGCCGGCGTGGTCACCGCCCGGTGATCGGGGGCGTCTTCCGGGTGGTGCGATGGGCGCGCAGGCGGTCGAGCAGCGTCAGCAGGTGCGCGTCGCGATCCGCGCCGCGGTAGGCGATGTGCAACGCGGAGAACGCTTCGGGCCCCTGCAGCTCGCGGTACACGACGCCTTCCAGACGGATGCATCGGGTGTCGGCGGGCACGATCGAGATGCCGATGCCGGCCGACACCAGCCCGACCAGCACGGACGGATCCCTCGCCTCCTGCACGACACGCGCCTGGAAACCGGCCCGCACGCACAGTTCGATGACGCGCCAGTAGAGGCCGATGCCGGAGTCGCGCGGATACGTCACCAGCGGCTCACCTTGCAGATCCGCGACGGCGATCGACCTCTTCTTCGACAGCGGATGGTCGCGCGGGATGGCCGCCACCAGCGACGCCTTGTACCACTCCTCCGTTCGCACGCCGGTGGGCATCGGCATGTCGGGCTTCCGCACGATGCCGACGTCCAGCTCGCGCCGATGGATCGCGTACAACTGGTCGCGCGACGGCATGTCGGTGACGAGCAGCTGCACCTGGGGCCATGCTCGCTGGTACTCGCGCAGCGCGGACGGTAGCGACTCGGTGAACATGGACGAGGCCGCATAACCGAGCCGCAGTTCGCCGGTCTCGCCGGCGGCGGCGCGACGCGTCTCCTTCACGGCGGCGTCGGCCGCGGCGAGGATCGAACGGGCCCGGCCGAGCAAATGCCGACCCGCCTGCGTCAGGTCGACTTTCCGCTTGGTGCGGTCGAAGAGCTTGGCACCGAGCTCTTCCTCGAGCAGCCGGATCCGGGTGCTCAGCGGCGGCTGGGCCATGTGCAGGCGCCCGGCGGCCCGCGTGAAGCTGAGCTCCTCCGCGACCGCGACGAAATAGCGCAGATGACGCAGTTCCACGATACGGATCCGGTATGGGTGTCGGCTCGACTGTACCGCGCTTGTGGATCGACGACTCGTTGCTGCGGCTGGCAGACGCAAGGACGATCGAGCCGGCGATGCGGGCCGCGGACGCCGACCTGGAGCGCCGCCCTGAAGCGCCGCCCTGAAACGCCGTCTTGAATTGCAGGGTTGAAGCGCTGTCCTGAAGCGCTGTCCTGAAACGGCGTCGTGAAGTGCCGTCGTCAGACGGCGACGCCGTAGCGCCGCAGCAGCCGGCCCGTGGCGACGCGCAGCACGCGATCGAACACGAAGCCGAGCAGGCCGAGCACGATGATGCCGACGAAGACCCATTCGGTGCG
>CAHJXF010000171.1 GCA_903644065.1 Betaproteobacteria bacterium | reverse complement strand
CCCGCGCTCCGTCGCAGCCCGCCCGCTCCGTCGCTCGACGAACGACGCGAGGAAGCAGCGCCGCTCGCCGCTCGGGAATTCGACCGTCACGCGTTCCGCGTCGGCGTCCGTGACGACGCCGCGCCCGTAGCGGCGCACGCTGACCGGCACGCCCTTGTCGAACGCCGCCGGGGCCGGCTCCGCCCGCGGCGTGTTGGGCACGCGCAGGTCGGGCGCGCCATCGTCGCTGGCCGCCTCGACCGCCCGCTGCTCTTCCCGCGCCTCGACCCGTCCCATCCGCACGCAGTTGTCGCACCGGCCGCAGCGCTCGAACGTCGTCTCGTCGTCGAAGTGCGCGAGCAGGACGTGCCAGCGACACTGGCCGGTCTGGCCGTAGAACACCATCTGCTCCAGGGCCGCACGATCGTGCTCGCGCTTGTCGCGGTAACGCGTCACCAGGCGCTCGATGGTCGCCTCGTCGGCCTGGCGGACCAGCACGTGCAGCGTCCCGTCGCGTCGCTGCTCGACGAGCCGTTGCTGGCGCAGCAGCGCGAGCGCCACCTGGACCTTCGCCTTCGGTCGATCGATGGCCCGGCGGATGCCGTCGAAGGTCCATGCCGCGTCGTCGGGCGGCGCCTCGCAGAGGCCCGCGTGGACCGCCTGCACGTCGTCGAGCGACGGGTAACGACCGGCCATGAAGAAGCTCTGGATCGCCTTGTCCTTCTGCAAGTAGAAGAGCACGCAGCGTGCGGGCTGGCCGTCGCGACCGGCCCGTCCGGCCTCCTGGTAGTACGCGTCGAGGCCGCCCGGCATCTGGTCGTGCAGCACGGCGCGCACGTCGGCCCGGTCGATGCCGAGGCCGAACGCGTTGGTCGCCACCATTACGCGCAGGTCGCCGCGCATGAACGCCTCCTGCTGCGCCTTGCGTTCCCTGGCCGGCAGCTTGCCGTGATATCGGCCGACCGCTTCGCCGCGGTCGTGGAGGATGTCGTAGACCGCCTCGACCGCGACGATCGTCGACGCGTAGACGATGACCGGCCCGGCCTCGTCGGCCACCCGCGCCACCAGCGCGGCCCGCTTGTCGTCCTCGGTGAGGAAGTGCCGCACCGCGAAGCCCAGGTTCTCTCGATAGACGCCGGTCACGACGCGCCCGAGGCGCACGCCGACCTGCGTCGCGATGTCGTCGGCGACCTCGTCGCTCGCGGTCGCGGTCAACGCCAGCAGCGTCGGCCTGCCTTGCGAGCGCCCGAGGTCCGCGAGCGCGCTGCCGACCTCGAGGAAGCTCGGCCGGAAATCGTGACCCCACTGCGAGATGCAATGCGCTTCGTCGACCACCACCAGGCTCGTCGGCGTGGTCGCCAGGCGACCGCGGAACTCCGCGTCGGCCAATCGCTCGGGCGTGGTGAAGACGATGCGCGCGCTGCCGTCGTCGAGCGCGGCTTCCGCCGCCTGTCGCTCGCCGGCGTCGAGCGCGCTGTTGAACTGCACCGCCGCGATACCGAGCGCACGCAGCTTGTCGCACTGGTCCTTCATCAGCGCGATCAGCGGCGAGACCACCAGCGTGCGGCCGGGCAGCAGCAGCGCCGGCAGCTGGTAGCAGAGCGACTTGCCGGCGCCGGTCGGCATGATCGCCAGCGTGTCCTGCCCGCCCATCACGCGCCGGATCACGTCGGCCTGCCCCTCGCGCAGGCGCTCGATGCCGAACGTGTCGCGCAGCAACGGCGCGAGGCGACGTTGCCAGGCGACGGCGTTGGACGAGGGACGGGGAGAGCGTGGCATGCGGCGGACGTGACGGCGTAGGGTGCCGGCGCCCGCGGGGCACCGCGGTCGCCGCGCGACCGAAACGCCTGTCGGCGTGCCTGCCACGCTCCTTCGCATCGGTCTTCGTTCACGCGTGCGGGCGACGGGACACGAGGATGGACCGGGCCGGGGACGTTCCGTACGCCCGATGGCGACGCCCGCTGTCGACGGCCCGATGTCGACGCCCGACGCGGCCGATGGGCGTGGTCCTCGAGCGCCGCAGTCCGGCCAGCGCGCGCACCCCATCACGGTCTCGGCGTTCCGCCTTCGGTCGACTCGTCGGCCCCGAGCCGTTCGAGCAACGTCACCAGCACGCGCCGCTCTTCGGCGCTCAACCGCTGGCTGATCCGCCGGTCGTGGGCGCTCACCAACCGGCGGGCCGCGGCCAGTCGCGCCGCACCTTCGTCCGTCACGCTCAGCAACCAGGCGCGCGCATCGTCGCCGTCCGCGTCGCGCGTCACCCAGCCACGCGACTGTAAGCCGTGGACCAGCTGGACCACGCCGGATCGAGCGATGCCCAGCACGCGGCCGAGTCGACCCTGCGCGATGCCGTCGTTCGCGGAGATCACGACCATCGCCGCGAAGCGCTGCGGCGTCATGTCGAGCGGTCCGAGTGCCGCCTCGAAGTCCTCGTAGATCGCGATCTGCGCGCGGCGCAGGTGGTAGCCGACGAGACGGTCGAGCAGCCCGTAGCGCACGCCCGGCACGCGGCGCTCGAAGCGTTTGGGAATGGAGGCGCTGCGGGTCATCGGGCGATGCTAGCGGAACCCGGCTGCACGAGGGCGGCGGGCGCCATCGTCGTGTCGACGCGACCGCGAGCGGCAGGCGTTCGAGCGAGCGGACCGGACCGCACCACTTCGACCGACGGATCGGCGAACTTGACAGTCATCGTTCGAGCGACAAAAATGGTTATGCAACATAACAATCGATTGGACGGCGCCGCAGGTTGCGCCAAGCCGGAACGATGATCAGGACGACGGTGGAGACGACGATGGAATCGAAGCATGGGCATGGGCATTGGCGGGGACGGGCCCTGGTCGCGGGTGGCGGCATCGGCGGCCTGGTCGCCGCGCTGGCGCTGCACCGCGCCGGCTACGAGGTCACGGTGTTCGAGGCCGCGCAGGAGATCCGTGCGCTCGGCGTCGGCATCAACCTGCAGCCGCACGCGGTGCTGTTCCTGGCCGAGCTCGGGCTGCTCGACGCGCTGCGCGCCACCGGCATCGAGACCGGCTCGCTGCTCTACGTCAACAAGTTCGGCCAGCGCATCTGGCAGGAAGCGCGCGGCCTGGCGGCCGGCTATCCGGTGCCGCAGATCTCGATCCATCGCGGCGAGTTGCACCTGATCCTGTATCGCGCGGTGCTCGAACGCCTCGGTGCCGCGGCCGTGCGCTGCGGCGCGTCGCTGGTCGGCGTGGAACAGGACGGCGACGGCGTCACGGCGCGCTTCGTCGATCGTCGCGACGGCACGCCGCTCGGCAGCGAGCGCGGCGCGCTGCTGGTCGGCGCCGACGGCATCCATTCGGTGCTGCGCCGCCTGCTCGCGCCCGACGAGGGCCCGCCGCGCTTCTCGGGCTGCATGCTGTGGCGCGGCATCGCCGAGGCCGATCCGCTGCTCGACGGCCGCACGATGGTGTGGGCCGGTCACGCCGCGCAGAAGTTCATCGCCTATCCGATCTCCGCGACCGCGGCGCAAGCCGGCAGCGCCCACCTCAACTGGATCGCCGAGCTCCGCGTGCGCGCCGCCGACGATCCCGACAGGACGCCGCCGGGTACCGACTGGAACCGCCGCGTCGACGCGTCCGTGTTCGACGCGCCGTTCGCGTCGTGGCACTTCGGCTGGCTCGACGTGCCGGGGCTGATCGCGCGCGCCGGCGCGGCCTACGAGTTCCCGATGGTCGACCGCGACCCGCTGCCGCGCTGGAGCGACGGCCGCGTGACGCTGCTCGGCGACGCCGCCCATCCGATGTATCCGATCGGCTCAAACGGCGCGTCGCAGGCCATCCTCGACGCGCAGGACCTGGCCGCCCGTCTGGTCGCCGGCGACGACGTGGTCGACGCGTTGCAGCGCTACGACGCGGCGCGTCGGCCGGTCACCGCGGCGATCGTCGCGGCCAACCGCAGGCAGGGGCCCGACGAGGTCATGCAGATCGCCGAGGAACGCGCGCCGCACGGCTTCGCCGACGTGCACGACGTGATCTCGCAGGCCGAGCTCGAGTCGGTCGCCGCGAAGTACAAGCAGACCGCGGGATTCGATCGCGACGCGGTGGCGCGGGCCGCGGCGCGGGTCGCGTCATCGACCGCGACCGTGTCGTGACCACCCCGATGCTTCGCTGTCGCGACTCGATCGCTTCGTCGCGGTGTCACGACCACGATCCGAACACGAGTCGCCGTGTCGCTGACGACGACCGGGTCGAGTCGTCGTTGCTTCGTGCCCGCTTCCGGCAAATCGTCGTCGCCGCCGCTGCCTCGACCTCCGCGTGCGACATGAGCGTCCCATGAGCACCGACCCGCGAGACGCCCGACGCGTCGACGTACCGCCCTTCGAACGGCTGCCGCTGGAGAGCGCGTATCTCGGCTCGCTCGAGGTCGAGGTCGGTCCCGTCGTCTCGCTCGGCCCGGGACCGTACGGCGAGCGGCGCTTCGTCGACATCCTCGGCGGTCGCGTGCGCGGGGAGGACCTGAACGGCACCGTCGTACCCGGCGGCGCCGACTGGCAGGTGGTGCGGGCCGACGGCGTCGTCGACATCGAGGCGCACTACAGCCTGCTGCTCGACGACGGGGCCCGGCTCGAGATTGTCAGCTCCGGCTACCGGCACGGACCGGCCGACGTGCTGCAGCGACTCGGTCGCGGCGAGCCGGTGGCCGCGTCCGAGTACTTCTTTCGCACCTTCGTCCGCTTCCAGAGCGGCGCGCCGCGCCTCGCGCACTTCAACCGCACGCTCGCCGTCGCGGTCGGCGCGCGGCGAGCGCGACGGGTCGAGCTGACGCTGCATCGACTGCTGTAGACCGACCGGCAGCGCCTGCGGGAACACGCGGTTCAAGAGCCACATCCAGGAGACGACCATGCAGGCACCATCCCCGAAGGTCCACCGCCGTTTGCCCGTCCGTACGGTGTCGACCGGCGCTCTCGCCATGGGTCTCGCCATCGCGGCGCTGGCCACGCCGGCGCTGGCCGACATCCGTATCGGCGTCGTGCTGTCGCTGACCGGCCCGTCGGCGTCGCTCGGCATCCCCGAGAACGACACCGTCAAGCTGTGGCCGAAGACGATGAACGGCGAGAAGGTCGTCGTCACCGTGCTCGACGACGCGTCGGACCCGACCTCGGCGGCCCGGGCCGCCCGCAAGCTGATCACCGAGAACGGCGTCGACGTGCTGGTCGGCTCGTCGGTCACGCCGCCGTCGCTGGCGATGGTCGAGGTGGCCGGCGAGAGCAAGGTGGCCCTGCTGTCGCTGGCCGGCGGCGGCGCGATCGTCGAGCCGCAGGAAGGCAACCGCAAGTGGGCCTTCAAGTTCTCGCCGACCGAGACCTTTTCGACCGACGTGATCGTGGCCCACATGCTGAAGACCGGCGTCAGGTCGGTCGGCGTGATCGGCCTCGCGAACGCATACGGCGACGGCTTCGTCCGGAACTTCGAACGCATCGCCGCGGCGAAAGGCCTGAAGATCGTCGCCAGCGAACGCTACGCGACGACCGACACCAGCGTCGTCGGCCAGGTCGTCAAGCTGCTCGCGAGCAAGCCCGACGCGATCTACGTCGCGTCGGCCGGCACGCCGGGCGCGCTGCCGCAGATCGAGCTCGCCAACCGCGGCTGGAAGGGCGCCACCTACCAGACCCAGGGCGTCGCCAACAACGACTGGCTGCGGATCGGCGGCAAGGCGGTCGAGGGCACGTTCATGACGACGGCGCCGGTGCTGGTGGCCGAGCAGCTCGCCGACAGCGACCCGGTCAAGAAGCCGGCCGTCGACTACGTGCGCGTCTTCGAAGGCGCGTACGGACCGAACACGCGCACGCTGTTCGGCTCCACCGCG
This sequence comes from Betaproteobacteria bacterium, assembly GCA_903644065.1. Lineage (GTDB taxonomy): Bacteria > Pseudomonadota > Gammaproteobacteria > Burkholderiales > Burkholderiaceae_D > CAHJXF01. The sequence continues at coordinate 1,590 of CAHJXF010000171.1, read as the reverse complement.
TGGGACGTGTTCTTCATGGTCCAGCAGGTGGCGGGCGCGGTGCCGAAGACGACGAAGCCCGGCACGCCCGAGTTCCGCAGCGCGCTTCGCGACGGCATGGAGCGGCTGCACGACTTCGTGTCGGCCGAAGGCGTCTACACGATGAGCGAGCGCGACCACAACGGCGTCGACGCGCGCTGCCAGGTGCTGGTCCACGTCGAGAACGGGCGCTGGGTGCTGGTGCGCTGACGGCTGAACCGAGGGGTGGCCTCGACCGCCCGGGGCCGACCGGCCCAACCGCCTTCCCGGGACGAGCGTTCGTCGCAGCGGAGCGGCTCGCGCCGCGCCGTCGCAGCGTCGCCGATCGAGACGCGTGTCCGAAAAAAATCGACGGCGATGTCCCCTTCGACGCGCCGTCCTCGTAAGCATCGTTGAAGGGCCTTGCATCCGGCTCGGACCGTCGACGTCGAGCATCGACACGGACGGTCGAGGGTCCGGGCCCGCCCATCGAAGTGTCGTCCCGTCGTCGACCCTGCGGCCCGTCCGTCGTGTCGCACGCCGGTCACCGACGCGGCGGTGGCCGCGGCGGCGGGCTCGAAACACCGTTCGGCTTCGATCGAGTCGCCGGAGCGACCGACGGTCGTTCCGGTCGCGACCGTATCGGATACCGAAAGGATCGACGACGCACGAGCGACCGCCACCGGCGATTCGCGCCACGGGAAATCAACATGAAGAGTCTACGCAAGGCGTCCGTCCGGACGTGGTGTCTGGCCGTGACGACGGCAGCCGGTCTCGCCGGCCCGCTGACCGGCCACGCGTCGCTGTCCGCGTCGTCCGACCTCTGCTATTCCGCGGCTTACATGGGTCATTTCGTCGGCAATTCCTGCGCCTACGGCAGCGACACGGGACAGAGCGCGCCGGGCTCGATTCCCGGCGGCAGCGGCGTCGGCTCGGGCGTGACCGCGGGAGGCAGCTCGGCCGGCGCGCTGCAGGACTACGGCGTCTTCCACGGGTACGCGAAGGCGGTCGGCACCGGCGTCAGCGGGCTCTACGACTCGGGCGGGATTCGCGCGGGCGGCGAGGGGCAGATGAGCGACTCGTGGATCCTCTCGGGTGGCACCGGCTTCGGCTACGTGACGTTCGGGTGGACGATCACCGGCCAGACGGCGCTCGACGGTCATCCCGGCGCGGATGCCTTCCTGCTGATGACCGTGCAGACGGCCGCCGGCAGCCAGAGAAGCAACAACACCCTGGTGATCCGCCAGGCCGGCGACTACACCGTGTCGCACGTCCCGTTCTATTTCGGACGGCCGTTCGAGTTCGACGTCATGTCCTCGGTAATCGCGGAAGACAGCTATCAGGAAGGCGGCGGCGCCTACGCGCTGTATGCGGCCGCGGACTTCGGCCACACGTCGATCCTGTCCGCCATCGATGCGTACGACGTGAACGGCAACCACATCGACGGCCTCAAGATCACGGCCGCGTCGGGCGCCCGCTATCCGGTGGTGGTCGATGCGCCGGGCGATCCGACGCCGCCGCCGGTCACGCCGGCGCCGCCCGGCACGGTGCCCGAGCCGGCCAGCGTCGCGTTGCTCGCGCTCGGCCTCGTCG